>JAHDCK010000321.1 GCA_020629915.1 Saprospiraceae bacterium | reverse complement strand
CGCCTGACGGGACCAATATGCTTGCCAGGCGTCTCGCCTGACAAGAAACACCGAGTCAGGAGGACAAAAAATCCTTGAAATTTTTGTCGACTCAAATTGATTAGGGATGAGAGAATAATAAAGTGTACAAATTAGACGCAGTTATTTTTTAGGTTGGCAAGGCAAAAAACGCAGACGATGCAGGGCATCGGCGAGGCTTTTTAACGCAGCCAATCTTAAAAAAGAGCAAGTATAATTGTATACTCTATTGTTTTCTCATCCCTTAGTTGCTTATCGAGGTAATTAGAGCATGGTTAATACACCGTGTATTTACCCTCAATAAACCACCTATACTTTACCTTTACTTTATATAAAGTTTACCGTATCTTTACATCTGCGTTACGAGAGCTACACTCGAAAAACTCCGATAATTTTTATTCATCCGTTACTATTTGTATAAAATGATTCCAAAAAATTATTTTTATAGTAGGGTTATCCTTGCACTCCTTCTAAGTATATTCATTACAGAAGGACAGGCCAGACCTTTGCACCTGGATGCCAAGGGACTAAATTCTCCCCCACCTCGCATCATTCGTCCCTGCTGTTCCTTTGGTACAGAAGTGAAAATGGCCGGAATACCTGTAAAAATTACTAATATTACAAGTGTAGAATATATTGGCCAGCATAAATACCTCGGACACAAATCTGAAAAAAACGGAATTGTCTACACTAAAAAAGGAGGTTTTATTGACCTTGGACATTTAAGAGATCAGGCAGACTGGACAGCTTACCTCTATGGATTAATTTTAAATAAAAAAGAAAATAATTATATACAACAAAAACTAGGATATGAGGGTGGACAAAAACTCCTGGAAATTTTTCATGCGCCTGAATTAGACTCGACTGATGCTATTTTTCTGGCCGGACGCATTGCCTATGACCTTTCAGTCTGGCATGAAATAGCCACCTGGTTTGGGACTTCTTATTTGCCTTTTGTCCCGGAGCGATATTCCAGTTTTTCGGTAGAAGATGCTTACTCCAATTTGCTGGGCGTGTACCTCGGCATGGAGGCATTAAAAAGTGATTTGCCCTACGAGGAAGCCATGACATATTTACTAAAAAATAAACTAATCGAACTCGAAGTTGTAGAAGGTGAAGCAGAAACTTACGCAGCCATGGAGGAAGTGGAAGGCATTTGGTGGACCCGGGAAAAACGATTGCCCAGCCGGAAAGTTTTGCTTCAGCGTTTTTTGGGAATGGATGCCTGCCTGAGCCCCTGGGTACTGAAAGAATCTCTTAGTGATGCCGGACCAGGAATGGTTTGCATCCGAAAGGAAACAAATAAAGGAAAAGATTTAAATTATTTTTATGCTTTAAATTTTAAATTAAATCAAAAATTTCCTTTCAAAAAAATGTTCCCTGAACGGAAAGAACGAAAAATAACGAATATTGATTTTCCTGTTGTCATGCAATGGGTCACAGATGAAATTCAACAAGATAGCTTTGCCATTCATGAAAAAAGAGACAAGAAATCCGCCAAACAACGCAATAAAAAATATAAGAAAATAAAACCTTTGAAGCCTTAATATATTGTGTAATGAATAATTTTGTCATTTCGAGCGCCAGCGAGAAATCTCGTCTAAATGTGAAAATCTGATTCTCAGATAATTCAAGAAGTCAATTACAGGGAGACTGTTCCTTGCGTTTAGACGAGATCTCTCACTACTGACGCATAGTCAGCACAGGCTCATTCAATATGGCAAAATATTATATGTTTTGGTTTAATTATTGTAGTTGTATTTTTGTCAATTATTTTTTAAATATAAAACTTCCTACATCCACCACTTCTTTCTTTCCCGATAACTTTATCGTCACTTCTTCCCGCTTCTGATTCGGGCGACCGTAATTGGTAAAAAACTGAACTTGCAAGGTGACATTTCCGGCAACCTTCTGCCTGGAATCTCCATAAAAATTGGCCTGGATTTTATAATCTCCCTCAATGGCTTTTTTCAATAAAAATTCTTCCGGGCCATAGCCGCGTGTCATGTCATTGGAAATGCGCCCGCCCATCGGGGTTTCCTTGTTGCTGTAAAAACACTTGATGCCCCAGGGGTCTGTCACCCAAAGATCCACATCCGAATTGTCATTGCTCCAATTCAAAACCACCCGAACATCTACGGGCATTTCATATAATAATTTTTCATCAAAATCACTCGTATTGATTTTATCTTTATGCAAATTTATCAACGTGTTCAATTCGTGTAAGGCAATACCTTTGATACCTGCAAAGCGATTTTCATTCGATTCCCAATCCGTCGTGATAACTTTATATAAGTTATTTGCTGCAAGCTGATACAATCCCATGTCAGCATAAGCGGTGGCCAAGTCTCTGTAGGTTTGTGGTTCTTCTTCCCGGATGTCTTCGACGTATTTGAAGGTTTGAATAGCCAAATCCAGTTCTTCCATTTGTCGAAGTTTGTGTCCGAGGATGCGAAGGAGTTCGTGGTTTTCCAATTCCATTTCTGCGATGTTAGACAAGATTCGTAACGCTGTTTTTTTATTCTTATTTTTAATAAAAAATTGCGTTATATCCAGATAAAACGAAGCCGTTTGCGCAAACGAATCCCGAATCATCAAATATTTTTTATAATAATCTATTTTACTTCCTTCCAGCTCTTTCAAGTAAGGGGCATCCGGATTCCAGTCATTGAGTTTTATTTCTCCTTTGGCTTTTGTTTCGGGAGCTACCTCAGTTGCAACCACATTTCCGGAAGGCTCCGTTTCGGGTTCCGCATCCAAGACATCGGCCATTCCATCTTCATCTGAATCAGAAATCACGACATTATCCAGCATGATTTCTGCTTCCTCTACTGCAGGTGGTGGCGGAGCACTTGAAATAATTTCATCAGTTCGGAAAGTAGAAGGCATAGATTTCTCTATAGGCTTCACCTTGGGCTCCTTAGTTGCAAAAACGGTATTCCACCAGGTTTTTCTTTGACTTAAATCTTCCGTCAACGCCCTTAGTTGTTTGGCCTTACGGTCAGCTGATTCCTTTTGTTTTTGTTCCAGTATTTTATAATACTCCTTTTGTAATTCTTCCGGAGGTAAAATTTCATATTCTACATAATCTGCTATATCATCCAGTACAATCAGGGAAGTATTGCGGGTGACAATTCCATAATCCTTGCCCAGTTTTGCAATTTCAGATTCATTTTTTTCATATTGTAAATCTAATTCAGCCAGTTTTTTCTGTGCCCAGATGCGACTGACATTTGTGGGAATGCCTTTCTCTTTTGGCCAGGAGATATTAACGGTTTCTGTATGTAAAATTTCATTACCAAAGCCAAAATTGAGTTGGATAGTCGCTGCTTCTCCCTTGAGCTTTCCGGCTAGTGCAAACCGATCAGAAACAGGTGTTTTAATATTCGGATAAGTCTCATAAATTTTATTATTATCAAACTCAGCGGAAATAAACTGATAGGAATCCGTTCCCAAAAGATTAGCAGCATCTTGGATTTTTAAGGAAGTCAGGGACAAATAAATTCCGCCTGATTTTTGAGCGAGGTATTTTAAATAAGAAGGATCACCAGAAGCAAAGGAATTAATCGTATAAATTTTATTTTTTCCTGTTACTATTTCTCTTTGTCCGAAATTTGAAATTCCATCCGTGCTTAAAAAGATAGCATCATACATTATTTTACCAAAATTCAAACAACCTAACTGCGTCCCGCCATCGTAGGATTGACTTTCGAGAAGTGCTCTCAGTTTTTTCCAATTACCATTTTTTATTATAAATTTTTCATTACTATGAATAGTGTTACTAAACGTTTTTAACTGCACTTCTATCTTCTTTGTTTTTTTAAAAAAAGCATCTAGCACATCCAGTTCCTTTTCTAAATTTCTACCCTTAGCAGAGTTAGAAACATCCCAGGCCAACAGAATTTTTTCCGGCAATTTTTGCTGTCGTCGAATCATCGGAATTTCAGTATTTATATAAAAATATTTTTCATCTAAATAAGTTTCCGTCGCTACTTCAATACTTTTATTTTCTGCCGGTGGAATGACAAAGGAAAGGGACTGATTTGGAACGTATTCCTTTTTTTCAAATTTAGCGATAAAGGCTTCCTGCCATTTTTCAAATCTAAAATTCGCTAATTCATTCTGTTTAAATATAGGTTTTTTCTCCTTATGTAGGACTTCTACCTCAATAGCAAAATTGACTTTATCCTTAAAAGTTAGCGGCAATTGATATAATAATTCATCAGATACGTAGGGAAGTTCCTGCTCGTAAGCAATCACAATCCGCTTGTATCCCTTAGCCGGAATAGGGTACACTCGCGCCTTAAAATTATTCCCCTTAGTCATTTCCAGCAGGCCCGGATCGACCTGTCGGCGCACGATGGTTTCAAAGGCTTTGCGACCCTTGTTTTTTTCTACCACAACTCCTTCCCTCAGCTTGCCATTGACATCCATCGCAAAGCGGGAAACGGTTTGGCCATCACCCAGCGGGAAGTTGAGTTCTCCTTCCAGGATGCGATCCAGTCCATTATAAAAATTCATATCCATTGTCGTCGTGGCGATATTGCCTACGACCTGCACATTAATTTTTAAATCCGATAAACCGACTTTAATGGAAGTGTCTTGTTTGATAATAATTTGTGGAGCCTGTTGATTGGGTTGAGCGTTGAGTTGTTTGGGTTGAGAACATTGTAAAAATACAAATACGAGAGCCATTAAGCTCAAGAGCAGATTTTCCTGTTTCATTTGACGATTTTTTGAGGAATAGGTTCTTGGTTTTTCTATTCCGGAGGTTGAAAAATAGAAGTGATTTCAACAGTTAACCTAAAAGATGTTGGTTTTTGTATTTTTGGTGGGCAGGAACTAATTTTAGAAAAAATTTATTTCAGTTATATGTGGAAATATACAAAAAATCAACTAGATAACCGAACACTTCATTTTAAAATTACTGAAAATGAAGTGCTCCTTTCCTATCGGCAAGTGCTTGAATTATGGAAAAGCCATCCGGATTTCAGGAAATTTTATACACAGCTTTTAAGGGATTTACCCTTTGATGCCGGCTTCTGGGAATGTCGCCCTGTTACGAAATCCGACCTCGGCGATCCCTTTGAATTTGTATTTATCAACGGCCCGGTTTTGAACAATGTCCCGGCAGATAAAAATTCTTTTCGCAATCAATTTGCTCAAAATACCAAAGCCGAGTCTGTGATTTCTTTCATGAATTTGGGGAAGGATGCCCGGCTGGTTGTCCCTGCTCCGAATGGACCGGAAAAAGATTATGTTCATCTCCTTCGGTTTTTGCGCAATGCTCCCGAAGCTCAAATTGATCTGTTTTGGCAAAAAGTGGGCGAAGCGATGCAGGAAAGAATCAGTGATAAAAAAGTGTGGTTGAGTACAGCCGGGCTGGGCGTTTTTTGGTTGCACGTTCGGATGGATTCCAGACCAAAATATTACAGATTTAATAATTATAAATAATTCTAATATTAAATCATTAAAAAACCTTTCCGGGGTTGAGGATGTTATTCGGGTCAAAGATTTTTTTGATGGATTTCAAATATTCGATTTCTGTTTTAGAGCGCGTGTAA
>JAHDCK010000320.1 GCA_020629915.1 Saprospiraceae bacterium | reverse complement strand
ACTACGCCAATACTCCGTCCACCCATTCGGGCAAATCCAACCACGATATTTTCGGCGTAGTTTTTATGGACTTCAAAGAAGGAATTTTCATCCACGGTTCCCTGGATGATTTCCCTCATATCGTAGGGTTGGTTGACCGATTCCGGCAGAAAATGATCCAGCGCCGGGCGGGATTCATCTGCTGGAATAAAAGAAATATCCGGTGGCAGCTCATCACAATTGGCAGGCATATAACTCAGCAGTAATTTGATTTGACGGATACAATCCAAATCATTTATAGCGGTCAAATGCGTTACGCCGGACTTGGTAGAATGAGCCGATGCTCCGCCAAGATCTTCGGAGGTCACCTCTTCATTGGTTACGGTTTTGACTACATTCGGCCCCGTCACAAACATATAAGAAGTATTTTCTACCATCAAAATAAAATCGGTAATTGCCGGAGAGTAAACTGCTCCCCCGGCGCAGGGCCCCATCACGGCAGATATTTGAGGAATCAATCCCGAAGCCAACGTATTTCGATAAAATATATCTGCATATCCTCCGAGTGATACCACGCCTTCCTGAATCCGCGCACCTCCTGAGTCATTCAATCCTATAATGGGCTTGCCGTTTTTCATGGCGAGATCCATGATTTTGACAATTTTTTCAGCGTGTGTTTCTGATAGAGAACCACCAAATACAGTAAAATCCTGTGCAAAAACATATACGATTCTTCCATCAACTGTCCCATAACCCGTTATAACACCATCCCCGTAAAACTTTTGCTTTTCCATTCCAAAGTCCTTCGAGCGATGCGTGACTAACATACCAATTTCCTCAAAACTCCCTTCATCCAACAGAAAGTGAATCCGCTCTCTGGCAGTCAGTTTATTTTTTTTGTGTTGCTTTTCTATTCGAGCATCTCCCCCACCTTTTAGAGCCTCTTTCTTTTTTTCTTCTAATATATTAAACTTATCTATCATTTAAAGTAAAATTATAATTATACAATAATTATCTACCCGTATATTGTTTTCTCAATCGGGTAAATTGCTCCACTGCTTGCTGGTTATTTCCTTTTTTTGAAATTTCAATAGCCAAATTATAGGCAGCTCCAAAAGTTGGAGCCCGCTCCAGCGTGTGCTGAATGTATTTCATGGCCGAGTTCAAATCATTTTTTTGATTATAAATCATTGCCAGATAATAAGCAGAATTTGCATCTCCGGCATCATTGTCCAGCGCCGTTTTAAAAATGGAAATAGCTTGATCCGCCTGATTTTTTTGTAGCAGCAATCGCCCCTTAGTACCCATACAGGATGTCAGTTGCGGAGCAACTTTGAGACATTGATCCACGGCTTGTTCAGCGTTCGCCAAATCGTTTTTACGGACATAAGCTTCGCTTAGTTTGTACCAGCCTGCCTCGTTATTTGGATAAGCCTGGGTCTCTTGTTGCAACAACTGGATAGCCTTATCGAATTCTCCGTTTTTGCTTGCGGTATGAGCCTGATTAAGGAGGTTTTTATCTTCTTTCATAATCGCTAAAATCGGGGCACCACTAACATCAATTGTGTGAATCGTTTTATCATTGGGCCAGGTACCGGCCTGTAAATGATTGGCCTGCATAAATCGAGAAACATACAAGGCATAATCCCATTTGTGTTGATCTCTTCTATAATAATTGGAATAAACCTGTTTGATTTTTCCTCCATATTTTGAAATATATTTTTGAGTTGGGTAAGGTTTATTGGTTAGAATGACGACTGGATTTTCCTTGGTTCCTTTCTCGTGGATTTTTTCATTTTCAATCAACCAGTCCAAACCTCTTTCTATACTAACGCCCCAATAATCCGTTTCGTAATGCCCGAATGCTCCATTTACACCACCCACCAAAGGATTAAAATAAACATAGGCATAACTAAAATTTCGGGCGATGTGAATGGCCGGATCAAGAGCTGTTAAAAACAAAACGCCTCCAAGGACATAAGTGACTGCCTTTTTTGATTGAAATAGTTCGTATATAATATAAATACCAGTTGCAGCTAAAACAACCAGCGACCCGTAGGTAAAAGTCAAGTGACGCCATCCATCATATAATGGAGAACCTTTATAAAAAATATACAAATATGGAAATAAAAATGTAAAAGCTGCCAGTGCCAGAGGAATTAAAGAATACCTTTTAAATATTTTAGTGAAAAATATTAAAAATCCTGCAATTCCAATATAAATAAATAAAGGAACAGTAACCGCCACCCATTGAGGCAGATAATTCCAGGGCACATCTCTCGACCAGGCGATCCCTCCATCAAACAAGATCCGAATATTGGCATGGTGATTACTAAACTGGGTCAGTGCTTTTACCGAATGTTGAATGGGGCTTTCTAATCCATAGGGCCAAAAAAGCAGCGCGAGGAAAAAACCCGCGATGGAAGCTATTCCTCCCCAGGCAATATAGGGCAGCAATTTTTTTAAATTTCCAAAAATACCTCCAAACCCATTCAGCAAAACGTATTGAATTAATGTAAATAACCCCAGATAACATACGACTAACACTCCGGCCACCCTCGCTCCGACCGCTATCATAATTCCCAATGCCAACCCCACCAGGGTTGACCATTTAGGTATTGGAAATCCTTCGGTTGGCTCGGATATTTGTTTTAAAAAAAGGGTTATAAAATAAATCGCCATAACATATCCGGCAGCAAACGGAATATCCCTGGGATTCATGACGGCATGGCCGAGGATTCTGGGACTTAAAAAGAGCATTAACAAGGCTAAAATACCCAAACGCCATCCCCCGATTTCCTTGGCCAATAATCCTCCAAAGAGAAAAATGAGAAATCCAATGAGGGCATTCCAAAAGTGTCTCACCTTATGATACATGGCATTGTTGGGATCAGATGAACCTAATATCCGGTTTACAATACCAGAGCTAAGGTCAAAAAAACCACCATAAAAATTCATTTTTCCCTTCTGATCCTCTGCAAGCGCCGCTTTGTCCTTCCCTCCTGAGGAATAGTAACTGATTAGTTTTTGCTCGTAGGGATTGTGGAATTTATCATCCTCATTTATACCGGTAAACTGGGACATCATCAACATCAGGCATAAGCCGACAGCTGCAATCCCAAAAAAAATTTTCTTATATAACAAGTCATTATTTGTTGTATGATCCCGAAATAAATGATCCCGCTCCAGCAAAGGAGCCGAAACGGCCTGAGCTTTTGGCCTTCTTTTCGCACTTTGAGGTTTAGGAGTATTTTTTTTCGGCTTGTTTTTAGGATTTCGCTTCGCCATAATTACAGGATTATTTTACCCAAAAGTAGGGTATTTTTTATAAAACCCCTAAAGATGTTTTATATTACGGGATTGAAAAAAAGAACGAAAATGAGTTACAGCGACAAACCCTGTTTAATTGATTTTGGGAAAATTGGTGAATTGAATATCGGCTACCTGAGTGTAGCAGAGGGTCATGCTAAAATACCCTTTGATATCAAGCGGATTTTCTGGTCTTATTATACCCCGGAAAGTGTTGTGAGGGGCCGGCATGCTCATCACAAAACGGAAATGGTATTGATCGCAGTAAGTGGCTGGTTGATTTTAACGACGATAATGCCTGGAAATGAAGTACAAACTTTCCGATTGGATAAACCCAATGTGGGTGTTTACATGCCACCCTACTGCTGGCATACGATGCAATACAGTCATTCCGCTGTTCAGTTGGTGATTTGTTCGGAGGTTTACAAACCGGAAGATTATATTCGGGATTGGGAAGAGTTTAAGCAATTACCCAAGTCAAAAATTTAACTTTTTTTTATAAGTTTAATTAAATATAGATCTTCCGTGGTCTTCCACTTTTTCTGTAAGTCAAATCCTTCGCTTTCGTATAATTTTATAGCGGGAATATTTTTCAAAGCAGTTTGAACTGAATAAACTTTAGAATCTTTTTTTAATATAAACCCAAGCATTTTTTTACCGATTCCTCTCCTGAAAAAATCGGGGTGAACTACCAGGCTGTGAATCTCTGTTTCCTCTTTGGAATATTCTATCTCGATAATTCCCATAATTTTATTTTCTATAAAATATCCATAGAAATGGGTAGGGCTGTTTTTTATATTTGAAATAGTCCGTTGCAATGGAGGAAATGTTTCTATACCCAGCAAGTCTGCTTCCACCTGATAAGCAAGCTGAAACAATTGTCGGATTTTTCCGGCTATTTCTTCATTTTCATGTTCGAGTTTTTTTATCACTGGCTAAAGTTATTATCCAACCATTCTTTTAACTTCAAAGCGTCGCTGTTTTTCAGTCCGTCACCGATGGCAATTTTTTTTGAACTCAGATCAAAAATAATCTTCCCGCCTATCAAACCCATTCCGGAAAAAATGCTTTTTGGAGAATACCAGGGAATCGCGGAAGGAGAATACTGAATATTTTTAATATAATTTATTTTAAAAGAAGAAGATGCGCCCATACCAAATATATACTGCCTTATTTTTAATATATTATTTTTTCGGGTTACAATTTCTTTCCCAAATAACACCCAGCAAATCATATATACAAAAAAAAGCATTCCAATACTCCATGAAATCAAAAACATAATACTTTCATAACCCTGGGCAGTAACTTCTTCTGGCTTTAGGTAGTTTATCCAAACCATTAACACCCCCAGCATCCAGCCTAAAAACCAAAGGAATCCAAAGAAAAGAATTCCCGGATTCTTCCGGCTTGGGATGATTATTTCCCAACCATCATTCCGGCTATACAATTTAGCTTTTCCTATATTATAATCCTTCATTTTACAGAGAATAAAACCACTGTAAAGCCAACCAAAAGCGATGTTTGCCTCGTCCTTCATTCAGAAAGCCACTCAAGCGATAATTATTGGCCAATTCAATTTTGTTGGAATCTGAAATTTTATATCCAAGGGAAGGTACCAGGCGTACCTCCAAATCATAGTTGTCCTTATTGAATATATTTAAATACTCATTGTTTATTTTCATATAAAATTCCTTTTCATCTACAGATTGTCCGCTCAGAGGCAATTCGGCTGCTACCCGGTATCGCAACCGCCAAACATTTAACTCTCCCTCCAAAAAGGTTTGATCCGTTGCTGCCCGGTGCGACAAACGCCAACTGCTGAATTTCTGAGTGAGTGAAAATTGCTGACTCAGCCGATGAAAAATATCTCCATCCCGAAATCGAATGACATACCCGGCAGCAGCCCCCTTGTTTATTCCAATTTTCCGCGCAAACATCAAGGCCATATCTGTCAGCACATAATTGCTCAGCCATTCCCGGGAAGTTTCCGGGATACTTTTATACATTAGAAACCGGGATTCTGTTTTAAAATTGACCTTAAATTTATTTGGCAATTTTTTATTGATATTGACCACAGGCATGAGACCGCCCTGAAAATCCTCCTGACCAACAACAAGCGTGGAACCCATTAGTAATATTAACAAATAATATATTTTCATTCCTAAAATTCAAGGTGATCCGTATTCTTAAAAATAATAGTGGCTCTCTCTACAAAATTTCCTTTCTCATTAAACAAATATTCATATAACTGAGCCGAACCTTTTTTTCTGCCTTCCAAAACCACCTCGTAATGGGTGCT
>JAHDCK010000319.1 GCA_020629915.1 Saprospiraceae bacterium | reverse complement strand
GTAAATTGGGAAAGGTTATAAAGAAAGACAGAATATCTGAAAAATGTTATCTTTGGTCAGGTGTCTTCCTGCAAATTGAAATTTTATTATAATAAAAATGCTAATAGGCTAAACCGAAATGGGAATTGATTTTAAATATATTATTTATTGCTTAATTATTCTTTGCTTTACTAGTGAATTGTATGGTCAAAACGGAGCCATTTTTGGTTTGGTTTCAGATAAAAAAACAGGCGAACCTTTAATTGGTGCCCAGGTAAATGTGGATGGTGAAATAAAAGGAACCACGAATGTAAGTGGCGAATATACCCTCGACTTAGCTCCAGGAAAATATCAATTGTCATATATGTATCTGGGTTATGAGTCTGAAAATATTAATATTTCTATTATAGAAAATGAAAGAAAAGAACTGAATATTGGATTGGCAGAAGGGTCAACGCTTCTTGAAACTGCCACTGTCACAGCAGGAAAGTACAATAAAAAACTGGGTGAGGTAACTGTTTCTATGGAGGTTTTAAAACCCAAACTGTTAGAAAATGCCAATAGTGTTTCGGTGGATGAGGTATTGCAAAAAGTACCAGGATTACAGATTACAGATGGGCAGCCAGCTATTCGTGGTGGTTCAGGATATTCCTATGGGGCGGGGAGTCGTGTACTTTTGTTGGTGGATGATTTGCCCTTTTTGCAGGGAGATGCCGGGTTTCCAAACTGGACTGATATTCCAGTTGAAAATATAGGACAAATTGAAGTATTAAAGGGAGCCGCTTCAGCGTTATACGGTTCTTCTGCACTCAATGGAATTATCCATATTCGGACTGCAGCAGTTTCACTTGAGCCTGTCGTCAAGGTTAGTTCTTTTCTTACCTTTTTTGATGCGCCGGAAGACCCCGAGCAAAAATGGTGGGGAAAAGGAACAGATAGTGCCCCCTTTTGGAATGGCTTGTCATTCGCCTACAGGCAAAAAGTGGGTAAAAAACTGGATGTGGTTTTTGGAGCGAATCGATTAAATAAAACACATTGGCGCAAAACGCAATTTTCAAATAAGAATCGTTTTAATATTAATTTGAAGTATAGAATCACGGATCGTTTGGCAGTGGGTGTAGGCTCTAATTTTAATTTCACAGAAGGTCGTAATTTTTTCTACTGGCAAAATGATACGATTGGGGCATTGATCCCTACAGAGGGAACCACATCAGATGTTCGCAATGATCGCATTAATGTTGATCCTTATATTACCTATTTTGATAAGTTTGAGAATCGCCATAAAGTAATGACCCGATATTATTCTGTTTGGAACAAAAGCGAAAACAACCAGAGTAACAGTTCTCAATTGTATTATGGAGAGTATCAGTTTGTCAGAAGGTTTCAGGAACAGGATATGAATATTGCTGCAGGGCTTACTGGCAGTCAGAACAACTCACAGGCATTGCTTTACGGAGATACTACTTTCTCGGCCCGAAATGCAGCTATATACGCACAAATAGATAAGCGATTTTTTAAAAAATTAAATATTTCCCTTGGCGCGCGATATGAATCCAACACGATCCAAAGTCCGGATTCTATCGAAGGCACAATTATATCTGAACCAAAAGTGACAGAATCCAAACCTGTATTTCGTGCAGGAGCAAGTTATCAGGTTGGAGACTTTTCTTACCTCCGGGCATCCTGGGGACAAGGTTATCGATTCCCAACCATTGCCGAGAAGTTTATCAATACTCAAATAGGTATTTTATCTATATTTCCGAATCCCAATTTACAATCAGAAACCGGATGGAGTGCAGAAATAGGTTATAAGCAAGGATTTAAAATCGGAGGGTTTAAGGGATACACGGATTTGTCATTATTTTGGACAAAATATTTTGATATGATGGAATTCACATTTGGTGGGGTAGATCAAACACTTTTTGGATTTCAGTCGGTCAATGTCGGGAATACGGAGATTCGTGGTGTAGAGTGGAGTGTAGCGGGTCGGGGAAAACTAGGAGCCTTTGAGACGGATTTGATTATGGGTTATACTTTTATTGATCCTAAGTTTCAACATTTTTATCCGGATACAACGGGGTTGGAATTCACGGATAATGTAAGGGACGGTTACTTCAATGCTATTTTTTCTTCCTCGGATGAAAATATTTTAAAATACAGAAATAAACATAGTTTTAAATTTGATATAGAAACAAAATATAAGGGATTTTCTGTGGGATTTGCTGGAAGGTATTTGAGTTTTATGGAAGCCGTAGATTCTGTTTTTGAAACTTTGATTCCAGGAGTTGGAGCTTTCAGAGCAAAAAACAATAAGGGAACTTTTATTGGGGATTTGAGATTATCCCATCAGTTTGATGATCTTTTTAAAATGTCTTTTATTATAAATAATATATTTAATGAAACATATACGTTGCGTCCGGCGCTCCAGGAAGCTCCACGCAATTTTTCTATCCGAATGGATATTAACTTAAATTGATATAATATGTATTTATTTTTTGATACAGAAACTACCGGGAAACCCAAGAAATGGAAAGCCCCGGTGGAGGATACTTTTAACTGGCCGCGCATGGTTCAGATTGCCTGGCAATTGTATGATTTAGAGCAAAAATTGATTGAAGAAGTTTCTTGCATTATCAAGCCGGAAGGGTTTGAGATTCCAGGGGAGGCCACTTTTATTCATGGTATTTCTACGGAGCAAGCACTAGAGGAGGGAAAAGATTTGACAGAGGTGTTAAATGATTTTAAGGCTAAAATAAATAAGGCAGATACGATCATTGCCCATAATATGCCTTTCGATGAAAAAATTGTTGGAGCAGAGTTTATCCGCAAAAATATTGAACACAACCTCTTTGTTTCTGAGCGACTTTGCACTATGGCAGAGGGCACTTACTATTGTAAAATTCCGGGAAAATATGGTTACAAATGGCCAAAACTTTCAGAACTGCATATCAAACTTTTTGGAAAGGATTTTGAAGGAGCGCACGATGCCCTGGCAGATGTGAAAGCGACTTCCAAATGCTTCTTTAAAATGGTAGAATTAGATATAATTGATTAGTAATTATGAATAATGAGGCAGATAAAATAGAAATCAGAAGTGATGAAGTCAACGAAATCCTGACAACTCCTCCACGGTGGCTGGTACGTTCCGGGATTGGTCTGTTGACGTTGATAGTAGGGGCGATGATTGGGCTGAGTTTTATTATTGAATACCCAGATGTGGTTCCTGCCCGAGTCAAATTGGTCAATTCCAATCCTTCTGTGGCAGTGATTGCCCGTGAAAGTGGAACCCTGGATGCGCTCCGGGTTGTGGAAAAACAGGAGGTAACTCAGGGAGATTTACTGGCTGTCATTGAAAATCCTTGCAAATATGATGATTTATTAATATTAGAAAAAGAGATTGAAAGGCTTGATCCCTTAAAGTCTTATAGAATAAAAAAATATAGGCCGAAAAATAATTTACAAATTGGAAGCATAGGGAAAAGTTATGCAGAATTAGTCAGAGAAATTAAAAACCTCCAATACGACTTAAATAAAGATTTTAAGTATAAAAATATTGAACACCTAAAACGACAGGTCAAAACCCAATTGGATTTCAATTCAGAACAGGAGAAGCTAAAGCGGGCAATGAACAAGGAGATTAATCTGACCAAAGAAAATATTCAAGTCAAAGAAAGGTTATTGGAATCGGGCAATATTGCTGCTGATGTTGTGAATGAACTTCGGGAAAAATTATTGACACAGGAAAGAAAGCAGCAAGAATTAAATTTGAATATTATAAATTCTAATGTAAAAATTGAAGAACTCAATAAACAAATCACACTAATTGAGCAAGGAGATGCCGAGGATAAGGATACACAATTTTCTGCCGTACAGGAAAGTGTCAATAGCATTCGGGCCGAAATTGAAGATTGGAAATCTAAATATTTGATTTTTGCACCTGTAAATGGTCTGGCGACATTTAATGAAAACTGGACATCCCGTCAGTACGTAGCTGCCGGCCAAAAAATTATGGATATTGTTCCGCCTGATGGCAGCATACGGGCCGAAGCATTACTGCATCAATCCGGCTCTGGTAAAGTAGCCCAGGAGCAGGTGGCGAATATCAAACTCGATCCTTATCCTTTTCGGGAGTTTGGAATGTTGAAAGGAAAAGTATCTTCCTTAACTTTAATTCCAGAAAATGATTATTATAAATTAAAAATAGATGTGAAAAATCCGGTTTCGACTTATGATAAAGAAATGATCCTTAAGCAAGGTATGGAAGGCCGGGTGGAAATTATTACCGAAAAAAGAAAACTGTTTTGGCGAATATTAGACAACTTCTATGACTTGTTGAAAAACAGATAATTTGGACTGTTTTTTGTGCTTAAAAAGGCGGATTCCCAACCTGGGAATCCGCCTTTTTTCTTTTTATAACAAGTGTTAAAAATATGTTTTTTGCGCTGATCAAAGTATGCGTTTCATCTTTGTCACCGTTTTAAGAAAAACTCAAAATATGTCCCTGTATAGAACCTTACTATTCTTGTTTCTTCTTGCTGGCGTTCCCTCTCTTTCTGCCTCAGGAGTTTTGGATTATAATAAACCAACTATTCAGATTTTGAATCCGGGTCAAAATTCATATACGACCTCGGAGAAAAAAGTGAGACTGGTTGCCAAAATAAATCACTCAGAAAAAAAGTATATTTCCCTTTATCATAACGGAAAAAAGATAAAATTTAAATATGATTCAAAAAAAGGTATTTTATCTAAAAAAATTAAACTGCGAAAGGGTTTTAATAAAATAGATATTTCCGCATCTAATTCAAGGGGAAGTGCGAATGAAGAATTAAGAATTAAATATTATACGAAAAATACAAATTCAAAACCCAAAACTCCTCCTAAAGCAAAACAAAAACCAAATATTCAATTAGTCGCTCCGTATAAAAACAGAATCACAGTCCAGCAACCTGTTTTTAAGGCAAAGGCGGTCATAAAAAATCTGGAAAGTAAAAGCGATCTGCAATTTTATCAAAATGGAAAAGCAGTTGCTGGTTTTAAATTTAATCCAAAAAATAAAAGATTTATCGGCTCGGTAAAACTTTTACCTGGAAAAAATACTTTTGAAATTAGAGGAAGGAATAAGGCTGGAATAATAAATGAACGTTTTGAAATCATATATGATAAAAAATCGAAAGATTTGGAGGAAGAACCTGAGGAAGAAGGCGAAGATGCCCTGCGTCTTAGTATGGTCGATTATAGCCGGAAGTTTATCGGTGTTCCCTACGTCTATGCCGGGAGAAGTAAAAGAGGTTTTGATTGTTCGGGTTTTACACATCATGTTATGAAAGAATTTGATATAAATATAACGCCCGCATCAAGAGAACAGGCTAAACTAGGGAGAAAGATCTCCTTAAAAAAAGCACGTCCCGGAGACTTGATATTTTTTACGCATAATGGTTCTACCGTTGGGCATGTTGCACTGGTTACCCGAAATACAAAAGAGGGCTTGTTTGTTATTCACAGTACAAGTTCGAAAGGCGTCATGGAACAGGATATACTTTCTTCTTCCTATTGGAAACCTAAAATTTTATATGCGAGAAATGTTATTCCGTAAAGGGTTGTTAACAGGCGAAAAGGAAAGCAAGTCTACACAGATTTTGTGAAAGGCTT
>JAHDCK010000318.1 GCA_020629915.1 Saprospiraceae bacterium | reverse complement strand
TGTAACTAAAGAAAAATGGCCTTAGCTCCCCAGCTTAGAAAGGAATTGGAAGAGGTCCAACAACTCTACCGCATGCGCGAGTTGGAAACGAGTCTGGAACGAGCCCTGACACTAGAAGGGAGTGTCCGTCAATTGCCATCAAGGGAAGATCTTTTTGGAGAGGTGCAGCTACTGCTTAGTCAAATCATGGGGACTAAAGGTTTTTATACGGGAAAATCAGAATTCCTTTTAAAAGCCACACAAAATTTATTAAAAGCAAAGGAGATTTTTAATGGTCACCCTTCTAAAAACCTGCAAGCGCAAACCTGTCTGGCAGAGGGAAATATTCTTTTTTACCAATCTCAGTTTTTAGATGCATTACAGTTTTACCTAAAAGCTCTTCGCCTTTATGAAGAAAAGGGAGAACTCGTAAATGAATGCAAATCGCTTTGTATTATTAGTGAATGGTACCTCCAGCAAAATGATGCTAAAAGTGGGATGGAATACGCCAAAAGAGCTTTTGAGCATATCAAGGATTTGAATGATATTTCAGCAAAGGCCGTTGTTTATAATCAGGTAGGGCAAGCCTATATTAAAAGTCGGGAATTTGATAAGGCTTTGATCTTTCTTCAAAAAGCACTGGATAAGAGCATCCTCGCCGGGGAGAAAGAAACTGAAATCAATGCCTTGAATGGCATTGCCATTTCCTATGGATATGAAGCCAACCAAAAGGAGGCGATGCAATTTCTATTTGAAGCGTTGGAACAAAGTAAAAAAATTGGTTATCGCACCGGAACTATTAAGTGCATTCTCAATCTGGCCACAGTATATGGACATTTTAATCATGAGTCTGCCTTAAATATGTATAGAAAGGCACTTATAGAATATGAAGATGTCTTAAAGACCAGCCACAAGGCTATTATTTTTAATAATATAGGAAATATTTATTATAATAAAAGTCAGCTCGAACTGGCTCAAAGCAATTTTAATAAAGCCCTGGAAGCCGCTACCCAAATTGATTATTTTGATATCATTGCTCAGACTTATGCTCAGAAAAGCCGAACTTATACCAAAAGTCGAAAACTAGACAGGGCAATGGAGTATGCTAATAAAGCTTTGGCAATCGGCAAAAAACTTCATAAAAACTATGCCGAACAACTCAATCTTATCAACCTGGGCCAAATTCACTTTCTGCAACAAGAATATGATAAAGCGTACGAATTTGCTATCAAGGGACTGGAAATAGCCCACCAGGAGAAAGATGATGTTGCTATTATTGATAGTTATTTGCTTCTAAGTGAAATAAACCGGGCGCAGGGTAATTTTGAAAAAGCACTTGATTTCCATTCTCTCTACCATTCTCATGCACATGAATACAGTCGTAATCAACGGAGCAAACAGGTCATTGATTTAGAAATACAGTACGCCATTCAGGATAAGCAAAAAGAAATAGAACACCTTACTAAAGTCAATGAATACCAATCTATTTTATTAAAGCAGGCCGAGGCTATCGAGGAGCGCAATGCTGCGTTGCGAATGGCTAATGAGGAATTACGGCAGTTCGCTTATGTTGCTTCACATGATTTAAAGGAGCCGCTTCGCATGATTGGCAGTTATACTCAACTAATCAAAAAACAACTGGACGGTAAACTCGAAGGAGAGACTCTAGTGTTTTTTGAATACATTAATGAAGGTGTGGGGCGCATGAGCAATCTACTCAATGATCTTCTTCAATATGCTACTATTGGGAAGGAAGAACGGGAATCTGAGGCGGTCGATCTCAATGATATTGTTGATATTGTCATAAGCCACCTTCAATTATATATAAAAGAAAACAATGCTACTGTTACCCGAACTCAACTTCCAGTTGTTCGTTCTAATCAGACTTTGATGATTCAACTCTTCCAAAATTTAGTGAGTAACGCTATTAAATTTAAGGCGGACCGTCCACCCGAAGTTAATATTTCCGGGATCTCCACAAATGAAGGCTATACTATCAGTGTATCGGATAACGGGATTGGAATTGATCCAGAGTATCGGGATCGGGTATTTGTTATTTTCCAGCGGCTACACCCCCGGACCCGATATAAAGGAACCGGGATTGGTTTAGCCATCTGCCAAAAAATCATTAATCGCCTTGGTGGACGTATTTGGTTTGAATCCGAAGAAGGCGAAGGCACGACCTTTCATATTCACATCCCTGGTTCCATTTTAGTAGAAGATTGAGTATCTAATTAAGTAACTGAACCACTAATCTTAAAATTCCTTAAAAAATTAACTTTTAAACGCAACCTTTCCTGTGTATATAAGTAAA
This sequence comes from Saprospiraceae bacterium, assembly GCA_020629915.1. Classification (GTDB taxonomy): domain Bacteria; phylum Bacteroidota; class Bacteroidia; order Chitinophagales; family Saprospiraceae; genus JAHDCK01. The sequence continues at coordinate 3,339 of JAHDCK010000318.1, read as the reverse complement.
ACAATACACAAGCATTAACTAAATACAATAAATTGTAAGAAGTTTTAACAAATTTTTAAATGAAAATGGCACCTGCATTTTCCCAAAATGACCACTCTTGCAAGCTATTTGGATCAGTTTTTGCCTTTTAAAATGACAGAACACGAGGGTCAAGTGTTCTAATTTAGATAATCAGTTATTTTTTAAGTTTGGGTTAAATCATTACGGTTATGAAAATTTTGAAGCTAAATCTGGAAGAAATTAAAGTAAAAAGCTTTGTAACTTCCACAGAAACACGAGCTGACAAAGCTCAGGATGGCGGTTTTACCTGGATCAGCTAAAACTGTCCGCTCCAGACCTCGAAAAACAAAGACCTAAAGTGCATTTGCGAATAAATCTGCAGATGCACTTTTTGTTTGCCCTATTGCGAACTTCTCTTCCAAAATTGTGTTAATTTTGTATTGCCTCAGAACACAATTTAAATAGAAATAAAAATTATACAAAAATGGAACCGATTACAAAAAGCCCGGTGATGTTATATACAGAGCAAACACCTAATCCGGAATCGCTGAAATTTGTCTCTAATGTAATGCTCTATCCTCAAAAGACTGCAGATTTCCGCGAAGCAGAAATGGCCAAAGAATGGTCGCCTCTGGGGACGGAGTTGTTTAGCTTTCCTTTTGTAAAAGGCGTTTATATTGCGAATAATTATGTGACAATCACCAAGGAGTTTAATTATAACTGGGAAGATATTCGCCTGGATCTCAAACAATTCATCAAGGAATATTTGGAAGCTAAAAAACCGATCCTCAATGATGGGTTTGAGGAAGCGATGGCTGCCATCGAAGCGGAGCGAGGAGCAAGCTATGAATACTCTGAAGAGGATGCAGAAATTGTGAAGCAAATCAAGGAATTGATCGACACCTACGTTCGACCTGCCGTAGAAATGGATGGCGGGAACATTGAATTTAAATCTTATGATAAAGGAGTGGTGACAGTAATCATGCAAGGCTCTTGCAGTGGTTGTCCTTCTTCTACCGTGACCTTAAAGTCTGGTATTGAAAGTATGCTCAAGCGCATGGTGCCACAGGTGACGGAAGTGGTTTCCGAAGCGGGATAGTTTTCAATAGTACAATGATTCAATAGTACAATAGTTCAATTTAAAATGTGAAGCCCGATTTTCCTTGCGGAAAATCGGGCTTTTTATTTTCGGGAGCTTTCGGAAAGTTTTTTTACTTTTAACCAGATGAATCCGAATACCTGGTATATTATCGTCAATCCAAAGGCTGGAAATGGTCTGGCAGCTCGGCAGTGGTTACCTACTGTTGAGTTGTTGGATAAAGCTCAATTGGATTATGAACCTATCTTTTCTGAATATAAAGGGCATTGTACCGAATTGGCTAAAGCAGCTATCGAAAATGGGTATCGAAAAATTGTGGCTTATGGCGGAGATGGAACGGCTAATGAAGTCATCAATGGCATCATGCAACAGACCGTTGTCCCCTCTAATGAAATCACCTTCGCCCTATTCCCTGCCGGGACGGGCAATGACTGGATCAAGGAGCATGGAATCAAGCCCAGGGTGGAAGAAGGGGTTTTGAATCTTATGGATGGCAATACCCGCTTGCAGGATATTGGACTAGCGACATACCACAAAAATGGGGCGCAGCAACAGCATTATTTTATGAATGTGGCCGGGATGGCTTATGACGGTTATGTGGGAAAAGTATTGCATGAGCAAAAATCGCCCGTAACAAACCAGCTTGTTTATTTATATTTAATTTTTAAATGCCTAATGGGTTATGAACCCGCACGGGCAAAGGTATTTTTTAACGGTAAGGAGCAGGAAGAGAATTTTTACTTGGTGAATGCCGGGATTTGTCGGTACTCGGCTGGTGGGATGCAATTCGTGCCGCATGCTGTTCCCGATGATGGATTGCTTGCCCTTACGATTGCGGGAAATATTTCCAAGTGGGACATTTTTACGTATTTAAGAAAATTCTATAATGGAACATTAAATGATCATCCTAAAGTAGAAATGTACCAAACGAAGCATGCCCGTATAGAAGCAGTGGGTTCGGAGCCTGTGCTACTAGAAGTAGACGGCGAATTTTTGGGCGAGACGCCTGTAGAATTTTCTGTTTTAGAAGGTGCGTTGCAGTTTATTATACCAAGTGAAAGTCCTGGATAAAAATTTTACTCAGGCAGTTCAATTCTATTTAACATTATTATGTCCAGTTACTTAAATTTTAAAAAGGACTTTGATAAGCTTCATTAGTTCCAAGAGATTCATCTGTCAACGTTTTGAGGAAATTGATCAAATCGACCTTATCTTGCTCTGTGAGTAACAAGCCGGTTTCTTTAGTGTTTAAAACTGTTTGATCTGCTGTAGCAGATTCCTGGATACCAGTATTGTAATGATCGACTACTTCTTCCAAAGTTTGAAAACGACCATCGTGCATGTAAGGAGCGGTCAGTTCAATATTCCTAAGAGAAGGCACTTTGAATTTTGCCCGGTCATTTGGATCGCCGGTGACTTCCTCTCTGCCGATGTCCGTTTGGTCTGCATCTACATCCAGACCATTATTCATATATTGATCATTTTCAAAATTAATTCCACCATGACAATGCGCGCAATCCGCACCGGAATCCTCCGGGAAGAACGGATTGTATTCTGCTGAAAACAAAACGCGTCCCCGCTCTTCGCTTGGTGTCAATTCTACTTCACCAGCTAGATAGCGATCGTATTTGGATTTATGAGATACAATGCTCAACATAAATTGCTCCATAGCCAGCCCCATTTTTTCCGGAGTAATCTCTTCGGAGTCGAATGCCCGGACGAACTGATCCCGGTACATCTTAGTGGCACTAAGTTTGGCAATAACATTGGGCAGGGTTTCATCCATTTCAAGAGAATCTTCAATAGGCAATAAGGCCTGATCTCTTAACAAATGCGCTCGCCCGTCCCAGAAAAATTCATTGGAATGCCAGGCCATATTAAAAACAGACATCGCCTGCCGTTTACCTTCCAACTCCCGAACGCCTAATGAAAAACGAGCGGTATCGGTAAAGCCAAAAGGCTGCAAGTGACAAGTAGCACAACTCTGTGAACCATCTCTTGAAAGTCTGGGTTCGTAAAATAACATACGCCCCAATTCTACGCCCTCGATGGTCATTGGATTATCCGCAGGCAAGTCCGGCGCAGGGAAAGCACCGTAAGATAAAATATAAGGCGTATCATCATAAACTGCCTCTGAAGTCTGGTCATCATCCTTGCAAGCTCCGATAACAAAGCCAATCAAAAGTATTAAAAATGTATATTTGTATTGTCCCATTATTTATTTTAGTTAAAATATTTTA
>JAHDCK010000317.1 GCA_020629915.1 Saprospiraceae bacterium | reverse complement strand
TATAATAAGTAAGATTCAATTTTATATAAAAAGGTTGCTTATCCCATTTGTTAAACTTGTTAAACCACAAAAAAAACTGTATATTACAAAAACCAACTGTTGCCAAACTTTACTATTTTTATTATTGTAAAATTGGTAATATGATTTTTCAAACAAAGAAAAAACGCTTCTCAAATTTTCGGTTAGAGATTTCTTCCTTTCGCTTTAATGCCGGAATAGTTATTGGTATTTTATATGCTTTTTGTTGGTATATTTTTTCTTGCTGGGTCATGGAATCACTTTTGCTTTTTTCCTATTCTAATCCAGGTTCTCCAGCTCCCTGGTTATTATCAGATTCAGACCGTCAATGCTGGAAATGGTTTTTTGCAGCTTTAGGCTATGTTTTAGGCCAATGCCGATGTTTTGAATTTTGGCTAGATCAACCAAGGCATTTTTTTCAAAAATATCATTATAGAAAAACGAGTATTCTTCTGGAGCAACGAAACCTCAACTGGTACTTTCTAGCGGGTTTTTCAAAGGTGGTTTTTCTTTTTACCTACTTTTTCTCAGTTGAATATAAGAGTGGGTTTGTCTTCTTTGACATTAAAATAACAACTTATATCATATTGTCTTTATGCATAGTTGTTTTATTTCTACATACATGGTTATCATTTAGAAAAGTTTTCCCAAGTCTTAGTAAGAAGTGGATGAGCATATCGGCACTAGGATTATTTCTCTTTTCTTTTCTTCTATCTGGATTTGATTTTTTTGATCAATTCTCCCCCCTCAATGTCCCTTCTCAATCTACAAAGAAATATCATTTAGATTTACCGGAAATTTCAAATCAAAGAGAATTACTTTACGATCTTAGTATTTACCAAAAGCTATATGTCTTCTCCGCTCAGGACAGTATCCGAAGTAACCGACCAATTTTACGTGGAGAATACCATGAAATATCACATAAAAACTTATCTACATATTTAAAGGACCTTAAGCTTAAAACTGACCCTCGAAATCATCCATTTATACACATCTTATTATATGCAAATAAAAACATACCTTTCCAATATATCAAATCAATAGAGGATTCTCTTGAAAAAAATTATATAAATAAAATAATGTATATTGGATTACCAAAAGGTAACAGTGCTTTCCAACAGTTTTACTACAACAATGAACCAAGTTATTATATTACTAAAACGCTTCCCCCAAATTATTTAAAACCAACAAAAGAGGAAGTAAAAAATTTAAAAAACTCAACTTGGGTATCTATTAAAGAGAAGGGATATTACATAGACTCTCTTCTTACTCCTACTTCTAAATTGTTAGAAACACTAATACAAAAAAGCAACAACAATTCTGCTAACTATATTATCCTGAAAACGGATTTAGACATTTCCTTCCAAAAGTATATAACATTTAGAGATGCATTCCAAGTGTTACAATATTTACATAGGAACCAACAAAGCATTTCCGTTTATAACAAAAAATATCCCAACCTAACAATTGAAGAAAAAAGAAATATTCGCGGTCAATTCCCACTTATACTATTAGAACAATAACAACTACTGCACCTTCAAACTCGGATCAAGCACCTGCGCTTTATTTAACCACTGCTGACCATTCACCTTATCGCCTTTTTGCATATAAACAAAACCTATGTATTGGTGCAGAATAGCGTTGTTGGGATCGACTTCCAATCCTTTTTTGTATTGAGCCATACCATCGTCCAGTCGCCCCATTTGCACATAGACGCTGCCGAGGTTGCGATGACCTTCCACATACTTTGGATTGATACTGATACATTTTTCACCCGCAATTCTCGCTTTTTCCAATTCCTTTCGGCCAAAATGCAAGTCGCAGAGATAACTATACACCCGCGCATCATCAGGTTGATACTTTAGTGATTCTTCATATTGTTGCAATGCCTTATTTGTTTGCCCAGTGTTTTTGTAGGCCAGGCCGAGTTCCCGGTAGGCTTCGGCATATCCGGGATGGATGGCCACAGCCTGTTCAAAACTTTTGATAGAATTTTGGGTCAATTCCACTCTCTTTTGTTGGGCTGTTTGCTTTAGAGCCAACTCGCCCTGCTCTACACCGAGATTGTAATTTAGCTTCGCACAATTTGGCGCATTATTAATATCTGTTTTATATAAAGTATAACTATCTTTCCAGGCTTGATTACGATGTATTGTTTTAAAACTATATAAAACTAAAATGCCAGCCACTGCTGCAAGCAGCGTTTTATTTTGCAACAAGTTCTTCCAACTACCATTTTTTTCTATATTTAAATTTCCTAATAGCTTCAATAAGCCCCAGGCTAAAAGGATCGCAAATCCCAGGGAAGCCATATATAAAAATCGTTCGCCATAAGAAGATCCAATGAGAAAAATTATATTTGTAAAAATAGAAAAAGTAATCACTCCGTACAAAACTCCAAAGGCAGGAAGCGCATTTTTACGTATATTAAAAACAGCCCATCCAATTGCTCCGGCAAAAATCAGCAAGGACAAAATCGGTCGCCAATCTGCCCAGCCCGACAAGGCCACCGAATTAAATCCGTAATCCGAAACCAAAAAAACCGGCACCACTAGAGACAACAAATATTTCCCTAGTAAAACAAAAGCCGCCGCCGTCCGCGTTCCAAAATTATCAACTCCCGTAAGCATGTTATCCACAATCGCCGCCTCGCTCCCGGTCGCCACCACATCCCCCAGCACCATCGTTCGCACCAACATATAAATCACCACGGGAATAAGAAACAGCAGGCTCGTCATGAATTTATTCCGCCAATTTTCTTTAGGTGTAAAACAAAAAATCATCAGGGGAATAACAGCGAGAAATGTAATCGCATTCTCCTTGGAAAACATGGCCAAAGTGTAACTCGCCAGCGAGGCGACCAACAGTCCGGTCTTTTTACTATCCCAATATTTCCACAAAAAATACAAAGCCCCAATACAAAAAAAGAAGGTCATCATTTCGTCGCGGCTCTTGATATTCGCCACCACTTCCGTGTGTACTGGATGTGCAATGAAAAACAAAGTTGCCAACAAAGGCAATAAAATCGTATATTTTTTCCAGACAAGTTTTAAGGTCAGGAAAAGCAAAATACCAGTCAGGGCATAATATAATATATTAAAAAAATGATGCACTGAGGGGTTGTTCGGCGACACTGACCATTCCGCTGCAAACTGCGCCATCGACAAGGGGCGGTAAAGCGCCTCATAGGAACCCATGCCGTGCCGGTAGTTGGTCGTAAAAATCGTAGGGATACCCGAAACGCCTTGCTTCGTTACCGCATTGTCCACGATCACGGCGTAGTCATCCAATGCAAATTGATGTCCTAAGGTATTAGCGTATAATACAAAGGACAAAATAAATATAATTATAACAGGTAATGTAAAAAAAGTATTTGTTCCTTTCGTTGGTTGTTTTGTAGCTTGAGGTTTTTTCCTTTGTTGTTTTGATTTTTGTTTTGCCATAATTAAAGATAGAATTTTTTTTGAAAATCCTTTTCTGGTTTCTTTATAATTTTTCAATTTAAAAAGAATTTAATATTTTACAATTTATTTTAAAACAAAGGGTAGATGAAAAATACATATACAATCTTTAAGGTCAACCCAGATATTTATACCGAAAAAGATTGGCTTGGATATTACAAAGTACGTGAAAGAACCACTAAGTTGCTCGGTCTTCCTTTTCTACTTAAATCTGCAGAACAGCTAAAAAATTTAGCCCTTGATTGGATAAGTAAAGGCATTGGATTGTATTTTATCTTACAGGAAGATGCCATCGCCGGTTATTTTTCTTTTGATTCAAATTTTAAAACGCAACCTGAAAAAAGATATGTTTATTTTAGAAATCAATTAGTGGAGCAACCCATCAACAACGAAGCACTGCTGGAAATTTTTAAAGCTTTTTTGGCCTTTGATCCCGAAGCCAAATACCTTTGCATTTATTCTAAAAACGGGAGGAATGATTTTGTAGAATCGGAATACGATGCGGAGTTGGGCGACCAGAGGGATTTGTTTCAGTTAAAAATTGATGATGCCGTTTATAATAAAATGGAGCAATGGGAAGCGGATGGCCAAAAAAAATTGCCCAATATCCGTTTAGAATTTTACGAAGATATTCCGGATCATCTGCTGGAAGAATATTGCGATTGTTTTATAAAATTTCTGGACGACATGCCCCATACCTCAAGGACATTTAATCCCAAAGTCAGCCCGGATGAAATTCGGAAGAAGCAGGAGATGGCCAAAAAATTTAATCATGGTTCTTATCGCTATCTTGCCTTTGATGAACATAATAAAATGGTTGGCAAGACAAATATTTTTATAAGAAAAAATAATATAAAACAAATTCGGCAATATATGACAGGCGTGATAGAACCTTATCGGGGTAAAGGTCTGAGCAAGTGGCTCAAAGCTGCCATGTATAAAAAACTCACCCAAGATTTTCCCGAATTGGAATACATCAATTCGGAAGTGCATCCCAAAAATGCTCCTTCCAGAGGCCTGAATCTGAGTATGGGTTATACGTCCTCCGGGATGGAGAAGGAGTTTTTGATACGTAGGGAGGTGATTGAAGATTTGTCAAACAGGCTTATTGAACTTAAATAAATAACCGCCAAACTTTTGAAAAACGAAAAAGCATATTTGTCATTATATGTTTTTGTTTAATTGTTTTAGTTTTATTTTCAGCAGTTATTTTTTTAAAATGAATAAGCAAGTAGTCAATTTTAATCGACGAAAATTTCGAGGATTTATTTTGTCATCCTAGCCCGGTGTTTCTTGTCAGGCGAGACGCCTGACAAGGCATATTCGCCCCGTCAGGCGTCTCGCCTGACGGAAACCCGGACTAGAATGCTTAGCAAAATCCATATTCTATTTGTCGGTTTAAATTTGATTACTTGCTAAAGTTTGTTTCACTTTATTTTTCCTCCCCAAAAATCCCAACAAACCCTCGCCCATCTCCTTGCCGAAATCCCCGATACATCCCCGGACAATTCAATGGCATAGCGATATTCCCCTGGGCATCCAAAGCGATCAAACCACCTTGCCCACCTAGCTGAGTGAGTTTTTGAATGGCTTGTTTGGCTGCTTCAACCAATGAAAGCCCCTTGTATTCCATCAGGCAAGAAACATCGTAAGCCGTCACGCCCCGCATAAAATACTCGCCCGTCCCCGTACACGAAACGGCACAGGTTTTATCATTGGCATAATTGCCGGCTCCGATAATCGGGCTGTCTCCGATGCGCCCAAATTTTTTATTCGTCATACCTCCGGTAGAAGTCCCGGCGGCAAGGTGGCCGTTTTGATCCAGGGCGACCGCTCCAACCGTCCCGAAATATTTATCTTTTTCTTCACTGTGATCGAGTTGGCTTTTGGTACTGCCTTGTAATTTTTTCCATTGCTCAAAACGATATTTATTGTAAAAATATTCATTTTCTTCAAATGTAATGTCGTGCTGTTTTGCAAATTGAATGGCTCCTTCTCCCGCCAGCAAAACATGATCGGAATGCGCCAACACTTTATGAGCTAATCGTATAGGATTTTTCACATTGTGAATTCCGGCCACAGCGCCGGCGGCCAGCGTTTTCCCACACATGATACTTGCATCCATTTCCTGTTGACCCTCCGCATTAAAAACGGAGCCTCGCCCTGCATTGA
>JAHDCK010000316.1 GCA_020629915.1 Saprospiraceae bacterium | reverse complement strand
TAAATTTTTATATAATAATTCTTAGCTTTCTTTCCTTTGTGTCCAGGGCTTTGAGTATCTGAAAAAACTCCGATTCCTTTTCAAAACCGGAATGGTCGATCTGCTCCTTTTCATCCAGGAAATTTTGATTCACATAGTCCAGACACCACTTTAATTCTTTGATAGAAATACCAGGTAAATTTTCACTAAATACCCGTTCCCATTTCATGGATTTTTTGGGTTTGTCCTGAAGGTTAAAAGCCAGCTCCGGATCGAAGTTTAGCTTTCTGTTTTCCGGTGTATCTTCCCAGGCATAAGAAGGCCGGAAAGCTACGTTTGTACCTGTCCGGTAAAATTGTTTCCTGGATAAAAGCCGGCTCTCATTGGAAACATCTTTGATATTTATAACTAAAGACATATTTTTAATATTCACCATATAAAAGCCAGCAACGGAACGTTGCAAAGCCGTTTCCTCCTTCCATTGTTCCTACCATTCTATAATATCCCTGACCATTAGACAAAGCCGAAAGCGGATGACTTATCGGGGTAGTTGTGGTCGTATATCCTGGCGATGTTGAGATCGTATAAAGGATTGGGTAATTGGTATAAGTCGAAGGTGAGCCGGATTCATTGGCAATTTGCAACAGGCTCACGTCCATTGTAGAAACATTGGCCGGGTTTCCAGCCACACCAATATTGATGGTTAAGGTATTGACGTTGAAGTCAATATTCCCTCCAACGATTCCAGTGGGTTGTCCCGTCCGGATGAAAAAATCAAAAGCCGTTTGGTCAGTGTTCCCCAATTGCTTGGTAAACTGGTACATAACCGCAAGCTGTGGACAGTTTGACCAACAAGCTCCAGGATTGACTTTATAAGTTGCCGTGTCCCGGTGGATCATATTATCACCATCTAATTGGTCTAAACCGATTCCTAAAATTTCTTCAAACTGTATAGGTGTAGCAAAAATATGATCCGGACCGTCAGAATCAATATCGTAATTGAAATCCGTTACATTACTTCCTTGTAGGTTGTTGATAAATTTAACTCCTTTCCCTGGAGTACCAACAGAATAATCACACCCTGCCGGAATATCATTGGCAATCTGAATATTCATATTGGCAAAGCCTACAAATTCAATCTTTTGGATAAGGTCAAAGGCTTCCGCACTCTCCAAATTCGTCCTGGACTTTACACAAACCTTTAGTTCTTTTCCAATATTAAATCCTGCAAATCCGTTGGCGGCTGCCCAGGCTTTTTTAGTAAAAGCAAAACAGGCCGTTCCATCTTCCAGGTTGGTTGGGTTCAATGCGCCACTGGTCAACCAGGGCTGAAAGTTTGTTGTAAAATTGTTGTCCGTTCCTGCCTTTGGTGTCGCGGTACTCAAATCCAAAACAGGCAAAACGAAGGTAGCAGATGCCAGAATCGAATTGTCGGAATTATCCTTGATAATGATGTCGTATTCGTCGCCATCACTTAGGGGACTTCCATCATCCTGGGAACCAGAAAAGCACATAGAATAAGTACCACTTTCCACATCTCCACTAAAAGCCGTCAGCACCCTTGCCAATGGAGGAACTCCATTTGATATGTTAGCAACGGTAATCATTAAGCCGGGACAATTACGATGGTTGCTGTCAGACCTTTAGGAGCCTGAGCCGCATCCACATTTAAAATATTTAATGACAAACAATCACCTGTGGCCAGTACCGCATCAATGCCGGATACTTCAGTAAAAGTTTCGCCACCGATGATCGTTCCCTGGCTATCCGCTACGGCTGCATTATTCACCATCAATTCAAAATCAGAATCCACAGGCGAAGCTGAGGCCACTTTAAAAATCACATAGGAAATTTTGTAGCCGTCAAACTTCGCTGGCATGACGAAAAAGGTTTCACCGTTGCGAACTTCCACATCTGAAGTCATGGCAAATTCCATAATGCCAATTTCCTGTTCCTGCTCTTGCGAACGGGTAATCAGTTCCGCCAGGACATCGCCAATTGGAACCACGCCATTTACTCCGTCAATCGAAACATGATTGATATAAGCGTGTCGAAGACAACCCGTCAAATTTATAGTTGGCACACTAGCCAATGATCCAGTATAGGCCATGATATTTTATTTTTTACTATTCTTTTTTTCCAGTTTTTCGACTCGTTTTACCAGGTCGGCAATGGTTGATTTTGCTTCCTGGAGTTCCTTAGTCAAAACCGGAATCAGTTGGTAATACAAAATGCTTTTGATGTCGCCAGTTTCCGTAACTGCATGGGGAATTTCATCTTCCAGTTCTTCGGCAATAAATCCATACTCTGTAACTTTCCCGTATTCGATCCGTTCTTCGTATTCCGGTTGAGGGGGTTCCTGGCCTTCCTTTTCTTCTTCGGGCAGGGCTTCCCAGGCTTTTATTTCATCCTCATTGATCTGGATAAATTCTTTGTTGACGGGAATCGTTTTTTCGTAGGCTTTGGGAATTAAATTGTCAATATTGATATTTATTTCCCGTTCATTTGTTTTGATACTTTTATCGGATGGAATGGAACCAGGTAAAACTTCAATGACATTTCCGTTGGCATCAAAAGCTGTCACCGTTGTCATCGTTCCGGTCACGTTATTGGCTCCATAGCGTTCAAATTCTACCGTACCATTTGAAGCGGTTAGAATAACCCCGTTTGCAGGAGGACCATCTTTACCCACTACTAAAGCACCATTTAAAATACTGGCTAATCGAAGATTAGAATAAAAGGCCAATCCTCGTGCCTGGGCATGGAAACGATCATTTACATTAAAGGCTCCATTGTCTCTCACTACTTTGCAGCCAATGAATTTGTACCCTGCATTATTCAAGTCTCTTAAATGGTTGCCATAAAGCGAAACCTCAAAACCAGAATGATGGTAAACCCATCCACCTGGATAAATCCAACGGATTCCTTTATTGAGAGTCGTTGCCAAAGCTCCGGTTGTTTGGCCGTTCCTGTTGACTTGCACCAGTTGGGTATTGTCAGAACCATTGCCAAAGTCTGCCTGGACCAAAATCGCTTTGTGTAAAGGGTTCGGGTTTCCGGTTACATCGACATTTAATCCGACGTGTTGCATAGGACTGCCAAAGGCTTTATTTGGAGCCGGATTTGTCCCGACAATTTGAACTTTTGCATTTGGAGTATTGGAGCCAACATTTAAACTTTTGATTCCATCATCATAAAACAAGTTAGGGTTATCCTCTCCCAAACATTGATCATCCTGGTATATGACAGAGCCATTTTGAAAGCCCGTATTGCAATGCCAGGACAAAGGAAAAAGCGTTCCCTGTCCATCTGTCAACCACCACTCGCCAGTTGTAGCATTATAATAAAATGCGTTTGGGGTGGTGACGGTGGGAGGAGCTGTCACCGGGACAACTTGGAAATATTCTGTGTCTGCGTGTTGGTAATTGGTTCCATCCCAATACATCGTTTGGGGATAACCATTGCCATCATCTTTTAAAATGTAAAGGGTGTCCGCAGCTCCGGGGTTGGGTAAACTAATAAAGTCGTTTACACAAACAACGGATTGACTGGAGGGAATGGGAATAGGAATATTGATAGTATTCCCATTAGAAATAGTCAAATTTAAAATGGGAAGATTCGGATTAGTGGTATCCAAATCAAATGACAAATTTTGTTCATCCAAATCCTGGGCATTATTGATTCTGTCCAGGGCTTCATTGATCACATCTTCCAGGGGAACATTACCTTTCAGCCCAACTACCTGCACACGGTATTGGTAAGCATGGCGAAGGCCATTAATAATCAAAGGTGTAATTCCGCTTAAATTTGCCATTGTTAGTTTGCTTTTTCTTCTGGTTCTTCTTCTTTGTAGAAGTTCTCCAGATAGTCTTCAATGATTTCCACATCGTCCCGAAACTTGGCCAATTGACCATCCGTTTCGCTTTTTTCTTTTAGGAACTGCTTTAGTTTTTCAGCAGCTTCCAGGGCTTCTTTTAAAGTCATGGTTTTAGATTTTTACAACTCGTAAATGCAAACCGGTTCCGTAACGGATATAGCCATACTGACTACTTCCACCCGTTCGTTGGAATGCCAATTCATAGCTTTTACCACTATCTAAAGCAAACCAACTGGACTCAAAACGTTCATAGGAATTGGCTGCTGTTACCTGCATAGGGGTAAGACTTCCGGCAACGGGTGTTGCGGTTCCCAATTCTTCCAATTGCATCTCAAATGGAGCTGTACCAGATACCACAAAATTGGCCATGATTTTGGCTTCCAGTTTGTACTCTGCCGGATCATATCCAAGGTCATTGAGCAAATCCGGAGCCATGAAAAAATAAACCGGGTTGCGGTAAAAAGTCGTGTTCCGGGTTCTCAAATAGATGTAGGGTTCCTGTGAAAGATACTGCACCACATCACCAGAATTGACACTTGAGCCGCCAGATTGAGAAGCCATGTAATCCAACAAGTCCGCTTCTCGTACTACCTTGCCATCAACATTGAAAATGCCCTGATAGGCTTTGTTGATTGGAGTAATGCTATTGATACCTGTTGTTCCGTTTAATGGATTATTTGCATTCATTTTTTTCGCTTAAAATAATTTTTAATTTGTTTGTAAACTTTGCTTCCTTCATTGACAATACGGGAAAAGTTCACCAGTAAAATGATGATCAGTCCTGTAATGGCAACAGCATTATTTAGGGCTTCCATTAAGGTGACACCCAATAGAGCATTTAAAAAAACCATGAGGTAAGTGAGGTTGTCTTGTAGTTGCAAAGTCATAAAACATTTTTATACATATACCCAAAAATCAATAAGGCCAACAGCAAGGCTGCAAAAATCAGCACGGCCATCAGGTAGAGATTTTCGTTATCGAAGGCCAAAGGAAAACCATCTTCCCGGACTTCACCGATAAACTGTACGACCTGATCCATTAGCCCGCAATTTGTGTTGCTACTTGTTCTTTCAAGGCCAAATTCTTTTCACGCATCAAGGCGTATTCATAGGCCAGGATTTCACCAATTACAACCGCCATCAGTAGGGCTAAACCCAATCCTAAAAACTTGTTCATTGTATTTTATTTTAAATTTTAAAAATATTTATGCGTTTATTCCTCTTAACTTGTTTAACACTTGTTGCATCAAATCCTGTGAAGTCCAGTTAAATACATACTCCCCTTCTATCAGGGTTCTAAATGTGGGGTAATCCGTCCGGTGGTACTTGTTTTTATAAGCATTATGCACCAGGCGAAGCCCGTTATTATTCAAGGCCAAAAGGCTGTTCATTGCAGACTGAAAACCTGTGGAACCCGTCCCCATTCCCACCAGGGAATTGTAAACAGAGATAGCCACGCTTTCCGCTTCCACCTGGTTGATATTGGCCGCATCTTCATTGGTATTGATAACCAAATCCTTTCCGGCTCTCCCTGCCCTGGTCCGAATCACCACGACGATGGCCAGTAAAACCAAAAGCACCAAACCAATGGTCATTGTATGCTTGTTTAGCTTCATTAGCTTATCAGTTGACCGTTCGTAATTTCCCAGGTATAAACCTCGTTACCGGATGCCAGGTATTGTTCAATATGATCCTTTAGCAATGTGATATTCCTACCCAAATTGGGGTTGATGTCATAGCCTTTGAAAAAGCCCATAATTGCCGGAGCTTGAGAGTCATAGTCATATCCATTGGCTGCGATGTTCCTCCCCCACTCTGCCCAATCGCTGCTACTGCTCGGCTTTTTAAACC
>JAHDCK010000315.1 GCA_020629915.1 Saprospiraceae bacterium | reverse complement strand
GAAACCCGGACTAGAATGCTTAGCAAAATCCACATTCTATTTGTCGGTTTAAATTTGATTACTTGCTTACAGTAGTGCAAAGCAATAAATGTTTATTATAAATAATTTTATATTTTGAAATTTGCGATTTATAGTCAATGGTACAAAGTGCCTCATCAGCCCTACGTTCAGATGTTGCTGGATGAGTTGAGGCAAAACGAAATTGAATTTGATATATATCAACCGTATGTGAGTCAAATTGAAGGACAGGTGGATGTGGGTCTTGCGGGACGATTTGAAACAGCGGAAGATTTTGCTGCCGGGAAATACGATTGTATGATTACCCTGGGTGGGGATGGAACGATCCTGCGAGCGGTAACTTTGGTGCGGGACACGAATGTGCCCATCGCCGGAATCAATTTAGGACGGCTGGGTTTTTTAGCAAACATTGATAAAGATTATATAAAAAAAGCTATCCGTGCTTTGCATAGTGGCGCTTTTTCTATTGATCAGCGTCGATTGCTGCACCTGGAGTCCAATCCTGCTATTTTCGGAGAGGATAATTTTGCATTGAACGACTGCACGTTGCTCAAGCGCGATACTTCCTCGATGATCATTATTCACACCTATGTCAATGGCGAATTTTTGAATTCCTACTGGGCGGATGGAATCATTATTTCCACCCCGACAGGTTCGACGGGTTATTCCCTGAGTTGCGGCGGCCCGATTATTTTCCCGGACTCTGGAAATTTTGTCATCACACCAGTTGCTCCTCACAACCTAAATGTGCGCCCAATTGTGATTTCAGATTCTTCCGTTATTTCCTTTGAGGTAGAAGGACGCTCCGAGAATTTTTTATGCACCCTGGATTCCCGTTTTGAAATGGTAAATGCCAAACACGAGCTAGCCGTTCGGCGGGCAGGCTTCACAGTAAGTCTGGTTCGGATTGGGGATCGAAATTTTTTACAAACCATCCGGGAGAAATTATTGTGGGGCATTGATAAGCGGAATTATTAATATGAAAAAAGTATTATCATTATTAATTTTATGGTTTTTATTTTCATGTGAAACAGTTGTAGATGTAGATTTACCCGAACATGATCCCAAACTTGTGCTGCATAGTTTTATAGAAATTCCAAATTATTATCACGGCTATGTTTGTCGGGTGGGGCAGAGCGTAGGGCTGGATGATGAACTGCCACCTTTCCTTTACGAAGCAGATGTTACCATAAAAGAAGAAGGAGGCTGGTCTCGTAATTTTTATTATTCTACTCCCTCATCTTTTTTTTATTTGGAAGCTGATGTAGAGCCAAAACCCGGCAAAACATATATTTTAGAAGCTAATGCGCCTGGACTTGAGCCGGTTAGCAGCCGGATAGAAGTCCCTCAGATCCCGGAAGTGACGGGCAGCACTTACGAGGAAGTGGATGGAATAGATTTTAGGCAGGTGCCTTTTAACGAGGCAACGATAACCATTCAAGATGATCCAAATGAAGAAAATTATTATGAGATAAGTGCCTATATTCAAAACCGATCTTTTGATTCTTCCTACTACCACGTTTACACCTGGAGTTATGATCCTCTTACAGAAGAAATGATGGACGGTCAGGGTATTTTATTAAATGATAAAACCTTCAACGGTGGTTCTGTCACCCTCAACCTCCGGATGGAAAATACTTATATCGAACCGGAGAATCACCATGTTACTATTTGGGTGCGCGGAATTACAAGGTCAAAATATATATATGTGAAAACATTAAGAGTGCTTCAGGAGAATCAGTTTAACCCATTTGCTGAACCGATCACCATGCCGACGAATGTAGAAAATGGCTATGGGATTTTTGCTGTTGATGCGATTAACCGTTATGTGATATTTTGATACGGTTTTAAAATAAAATATTTAAATATCTTTTAAAAGCATTTGAGGAAATACTTTCGCCGGAATTTAAAAAACGGACAGGAGAAGGAACCTTCCTTTTAGTGGGAATAATTTGATTTTTTAAATTCAAAATTGTACCCAAATTTCCATCAATAATTTCAATTTGATCAGGTAGCAGTTTTTTAAAATAATTTTTATAAAATATAAAATGAGTACATCCCAAAACAACGGAACTGTATTCTTCCCAGTTGATATTTTTTAATTTTGTATTCAAATATTTTAAAACTTCCAAATCTTCCATTCTAAAATCCTCCGCATATTGAACTAATTCCTGCAAAGAAATTTTATCTACTCGTTGCTGACCATTTAAGCGGGCAATGAGATTTTCGAGTTTTTTTTCCTTTAAAGTGAGGTCCGTAGCAAAGAGCAAAACTTTTTTGTCGGGATCAATTTCAAGGGCGGGCTTGATGGCAGGTTCCATCCCGATAATAGGAAAATCATATATTTCCCGTAATATTTTGAGGGAAGTGCTGGTTGCCGTATTACAAGCAACGACCATAGCTTTTAGATTGTACGGAGCAATTTGTTCAACGGCATTAAGGACAAGTTGATGAACGACCTCTTTAGATTTCGTTCCGTAAGGTGTGTTTTTTGAATCAGCAAAATAAATATATTTTTCATTCGGCATTTGGTGTAATGCCGTTTTCAGAACGGTGAGTCCGCCCATGCCCGAATCAAAAAATCCTATATACACAGATTTTATATAAAACTACTGAACAGAAATTAAATTGATATCAAAAACCAGGACAGAATTAGCAGGTATGCCGGGACGAGCAGAGCCTCCATAAGCCAAATGAGAAGGAATGAATAAATGACCGGTTCCTCCTTCTTTAAAAAAGGGAATGCCTTCTTGCCAACCTTCAATAACACCATTAAGCGGGAAAGTAGCCCCGTTGTTTTCATCGAAAACAGACCCATCCAGAAGGTAGCCTTTGTAGCCAACGGTGACGGTGGAGGAGAGGTTCGGATTTTCGCCGCTGCCTTGATTATCGATCAGGTAATAAAGACCAGAATCTGTGGCAGTAGCATCCAGATTATTGTCCGTCAGATATTGTTGTATCAAGTTGTCATCGTGTTCTCTTTGGTTGTCGGCATTATCATCACAGCCAACAGAACAGAGTAAAACAAAGCAAGAAATATATAATAATCTCATTTTTATTTATTTCATATTGTGAAAAACATTCAATACATCATCATCCTCTTCAATTTTTTCAAGGAGCTTTTCTACGTCCGCTTGTTGTTCTGCTGTTAGTTCTTTAGTGACATTAGGAATGCGTTCAAAGCCCGAAGACAGGATTTCAATTCCTTGTTTCTCCAGAGCGGCTTGCAGGGAACCAAAGTCTTCAAATGCGCCATAAATTAATATGTTTTCTTCTTCTACGAAAACCTCCTCTGCACCAAAGTCAATCAATTCCAGTTCGAGTTCTTCCGGGTCGAGTTCGCCCTTGGCAATTTTAAAATGGCATTGTCTTTCAAACATAAAGGTCACCGATCCGGAAGTCCCGAGACTACCATTGCATTTATTAAAATAAGACCGCACATTCGCAACTGTTCGGTTGTTATTGTCCGTTGCCGTTTCCACCACGACAGCGATGCCGTGCGGAGCATATCCTTCAAAAAGGGCTTCCTTATAATTCGCTGTATCTTTATCCGATGCTTTTTTAATAGCGCGTTCCACGTTGTCCTTAGGCATATTGGCGTCCTTGGCATTTTGGATAGCCGCCCGTAGTTTGGCATTAGTCTCCGGGTCGGGTCCCCCTTCTTTTACCGCTATGGCAATTGCCTTACCAATGCGGGTGAAAGCCTTGGCCATTTTAGACCACCGCTTAAATTTTCGCTCTTTTCTAAATTCAAATGCACGTCCCATAATATTAATTCATTGTTTTCATTAAGGTGCAAATTTACGATTTTGATGGTTTTTTTCAAAATGCAGGGTTTTGGCTAAAATTTGCCGGATAAATTGAAATAAGAAACAAAATTTTGTAACTTGAAGTATTATATAATTATAAAATTTAATATTATGATTCGCAGGTTTCCGTTTATAATTTGCTTCCTTTTGCTGACATTAGTTGCAACCAGCCAAAAAAATGTAGAAGAAATTGTAGGAGAGGGAGTCAGGTTGCACGATGAAGGAAAATATGAAGAGGCTATTAAAATATATGAAAAAGCATTAGATATTGATGATAAATCTTCTATTGTCAATTACGAAATAGCGTATTCATTGATTGCTTTAAAAGAATACAAGAAAGCCATAAAGCATTTAGACGTTGTAATAAAAAATAATGCGGGATCATTGAGAGAAGCTTATAGTTCCAAGGGGAGTGCCCAGGATATTATGGGTAAGCCCAAAGCTGCTGTCAAGACTTTTGAAAAAGCGATTAAGTTGTTTCCGGATGATTATTTATTATATTATAATTTGGGAATTACGAATAACGGCATGGGAAATAAAGCAGAAGCCATGGAAAATTTTGAGATGGCTTTAAGTAAAAATATCAACCATACTTCCAGCCATTATGTCCTTGGATTGTTAAAAGCGGATGAAGGTGACCGAATAGAATCACTATTATCTTTATATTTTTTTTTATTATTAGAACCCAATAGCTCCCGTTCAAAAAATACATTTAAGGTAATAGAGCAACAAATGGGAGCCGGGGTTTCTAAGGAAAGTGATACTCAGATTAATATTAATATGAATGCAGATAAATTGGGTTCTGAATTTAGCGGGGTAGATATTATACTCTCCCTGAGTGCCGCAAAAATTGTTACAGAAGAGAAAGAAGGAAGTGAAGTTTTTAAGGAAATGAGTAAATCATTTTTAGGGGCTTTACCAAAACCAGATGAGGCTAAAACCGGAGTTTATTGGAATTTTTATATTCCTTTATACGACAAAGTAAGGGCGGAAGAATATATTGATACGTTCTTAAATTATATAAGTGTTTCTCAATATGAATCTTCAATGAAATGGGTGGAGGAAAACGAAGAGAAGATGGATGCTTTAGCTAAATTGGTAAATGGAGAATGATTTTTTATATTTGAATAAAATCACTTTTTTCTTAGACTGGGTATTTTCAAACCTTCTGCACAAGATTCAATTAAAATATTTAGTCGTCGCTGTCGGGTTGTTTCCTGCTTAGCACTCATGACCCAGTGGATAGAAATTTTTTTATAACTGGGTGCGAGTTGCTCATCAAAATAGGCCCAGGCTTTTGGATGTTCCCGGATTTGTTTTTCATACTCAGAAGCAAGGGCAACTTTTTTCTGCTCGTAGGCAAATTTTTTGGAACGGCTCTCCGTTCGTTTTTCCCAGGCGGCCAGACCTGCCGCCCGCATTTTTTTATTTTTTATTAATTTTTCTACCATTTCAATGTTGACCGCACTCCAGTGGCTCCTGGGCTTTCGAGGCGTAAAGCGAATTTTATAGGCTTTGTCATCTATTCGTTTTCGCAGGCCGTCAATCCATCCGAAACAGAGCGCTTCTTCTACGGATTCCGGCCAGGTAATGCTGGGCAAATCTGTTCCCTTTTTATAAAAACCAACCCATTGAACTGTAGCTTTTTTGTGGTTGGCCTTGAGCCAGGAACGCCACTCTTGCGGGGTTTCAAAAAAAAGAATAGTTTCCATTGTCGCATTTGAAGTTGTAAGAAAGGTAGTGAAAGGAGACGAAAAATAAGTGTTTTTGAGCAACCTTTCGATTTTTTGAGCGTAAATATAAGAGCAAATGCAAAAATTCAATCTATGCTATTTACCTCTCTTTGAAAAGAAAAGTTTTTGGGGTTTTCATAGTTTAAAGTTTC
>JAHDCK010000314.1 GCA_020629915.1 Saprospiraceae bacterium | reverse complement strand
GTGATTTCATTTGGTCATTATATTTTATGGTTCTGGCGCAGATATGCCATATTTTCAAAATATGGCATATCTCAAATTAAATCACCAAATGAAATCATCTTGAACCTTTTTACTTAAGCAAGTAGTCAATTTTAATCGCCGAAAATTTCGAGGATTTTTTGTCATTCTGGCTCGGTGTTTCTTGTCAGACGAGACGCCTGACAAGGCATATTCGCCACGTCAGGCATCTCGCCTGACGGAAACCCGGACTAAAGAAAATTTGGTTCTTAGACAAATCCCGTGGTAATGGAAACTGCAAGTCTTGAAAAATTCAGTCGCTATCGCTTCTTCATTTTTCTTCGCCTTTCGTTTCCACGGGATTTGTCTAAGAAGGAAAAAATTCTTGAATCCCCGCAGCAGTTCTTATCCTAAAAAGCCGCTAGGTTTGGCCAAAAATTGAGGGCCTATACCAAACTCTTCCAAGGCCTTTTTTAAAAACTTGTTTCTCCTACTATATTAAATTATAAAATGGGAAAAAGGGAAGGAGCACAATCATATCTCCTTCCTCTTTCCCGGACAAAAACCTATTTAAAAATTAAATGAAGCCCTAATAAACAATCTTCTTGGAAGAATCGGACGACCTACAAAAAACTCGCTTGAACCCGTCTGAGCATCCCCCTGACGAGGCGATCCCTCTGTTACACCGGCGGCATCAAGCAAATTAAACACAGATACACCCAGTCGAACAGATTCTCCGGCCTTACCCAATCCAATGGTATAGCCGGCGTCCAAACGAACGATATTAAATCCGTCTAATTCAACAGTATTTCCATCATTAGCAAACTTTTTACCCATAAAATTACTGGACAGGTTTGCATCAAATCCTGAATTTTCATAACTCACACCAGCCATTCCCATTACGTTGGGCTGACGGCGCAGTTTGTTTCCAACCTGCTCTTCGTTTCCTTCTACTTTAGTAAACTCGTGATCCTGGAAAGTGAAGTTTCCATAGAGGTTTAACCCTTTAGTCACATTGTAATTGACCGTTATTTCAGCCCCAACCGTTCGAGTACTTTGAATTTTGACTTCTTCAATTACATTCCCTGGATTATTCGGGTCATTAATGAAATCTACATTTCGGCGATCATCCAAACTAACAAAGAAAAGTGCTGCTGTAGCTGCCAGTTTATTGGTTCCGTACTTCGCTCCCAATTCCCCTTGCAAAACAGATTCCGGTTCATAGGATTGTGGATTTCCCGGAGTAGAAAAAGAAACTGACCTCAACTGAGGGAAGAAATATCCACGGGAGAAATTGGCATAAAGATTCATAGAAGTATTTACTTTATATAAACCAGCCAGAGCTACGGCAAAACCATCAGTGGAGACCGTTCCTTTCTGAAAAGTATTGCTTCCAACTCCCGTCTCCCGACTAATGATACCATTAGCTCTTTCCCATCTGAGTCCTACATCTATACTTAAGTTATCCAATTGAATTTCATCTCCTGCAAAGAAGGCAATTTTAGAACTTTCGTGATAGCGGTTAGAAGTTTGGTTACCGGAGATAAATCCATCAGTGGAAAACACCTGATCCACACCTGATGTATCCGTATAGGCAATATTTACCATTCGGGAAGCGCTGGAAAAGTCGCCTACAAAATTGGAAATCCAGTTGTTATCCTGAGCTTTTGTATTAGCAGCAAAGGTTCCTATACTTATGTTATGGCTTCCTATTGATTTTGTAATATATGTTTCTCCTACTAACTCTTCCATTGGGCGTTGCCGATCCAAAATCCTGTTTTGAAATAAGAGATCATTATTGCCTAGTGTAGCTCCGTTATCGGCGTAAGTCAAAATAGCATTTGAGGGCAGACCGCGATCCGTTAGGTAAGATGCCTGCGTTTCCGGTACATTGTGCGTACCATCTCCGTCAAGGAATAAATTGAACCAGTGATCATAACTCGCCGCCTTGGCTTTAGCAGATAACTGCCAGTCATTTCCAAAGGCATGTTTTAAACTGGCCATTGCATATCCCCCTTTTGTAGTTACCCCTTCTCCTATCGGAGATTTGAATCTTCCAAAGGGCGTATCAAAAGAAAAATCCTTCGCTTGACCCGTCAACATCGTATAAATAGTTTCCCCATCATTCCCGGTAGGTCTTTCTCTTTGCCCGTTATCATTCGCCAAAGGATAAGGCAGGTAGAATTGAACATTATCATCAATCAACTGACCATAAACGGTAAATGAGCTATTTCCATCATTGAACAATTTTTTCAAATTACCTCTAACCTGATAACCTCTCGTCGGCAATCCGGTTTCCAATGGTCCGTCATCATAGCGATACATTCCGGAAAAGGCATAAAATAAATTGTCATTTATCGGGCCAGAAGAAAGGAAGTCCGTTTTCAAACGCCCACCATTTGCCCATTCCAGTTGTACTTTGTTGTCCATATTTGCGGAACCTGTTATGCTGGTATAATTTACAATTCCGGCAACGCTACCAGCTCCGAATAAAGTAGAAGATCCACCTCTAACAAATTCCAGATTTCTTAATCCCAAATCATTTCTAAAATATACATCATGAGCGGATGAGTTTAATCCAAATGTACTAAGAACTGGTAATCCGTCTACCTGTAAGGGCGTAAACTGGTATTGTCCTCCCGAAGGCATTCCACGAACAAATACATTAGTAGCTACTTCTCCACCTCCACCTTCTGCGGTAATCCCAGGAATGGTACGAAGAATATCAGCTTGGGAATTGCTAGACAGTTGCTGTAGCTGCCGGGCATTTAATAAAGTAATGGACATCGGTGATTCTTTTTGTGACCGCCCACTAAAGGAACCCGTCACCACTACTTCTGAAAGTGACAAATCATTAGTACCCAGGGCAATATCCTGCGTATAGGAAATCCCTTCTTCTACTACCATACTCATTTCGTAGGTACTGAATCCAACGTAGGAATAAGCAATTGTTTGATTGCCCGCAGGAACTTTAAGGCTGTATTTTCCATCCAGATCAGTGGAGGTTCCTGTGGTGGTGCCTTTCACATAAACGGAAACGCCAATCATTGGTTCACCATCATCGCCGGTCACCACCCCGGACAATGTTCCTTGTCCCATTAAACTGTTCAGGGAAAAGAAAAAGACGAATAAAGTGATAAAATTTTTAAGGTGATTTGGTTTAATCGGTTTCATAGAAAAAGATTTAAATGTTTCAAAAAGCCAGGTTTGTAAAAATTAATTCTGCAAACACTTATAAACACAAAATTAGATTACGAAAACACTGTAGGTTAACATAGAACTATTCAATTATGACACTATTCTATAATTAATACCTCTTATTATTCAATAATTAGGTATAATTGTACTGTATGAAACCGGAATACGAAATAATTATTGATAAGCCGCAACGCTCCTTTGCCATAAAAGAGGTCATTCGAAAAAGCAGACCCCTGCTCAGTCAGGCTTTTCACTTTCACCCTGAAATTGAAATTTGTTTGACAGAAAAAAGTCACGGAAGGCGATTTGTAGGTAATCAAATTTCAGATTATCAGGAGAATGATTTGGTGATGTTTGGGCCAAATCTCCCTCATGGTTTTACGACCGATGTGTTTTGCAGACAAATAGTCATCCAGATGACCACCGATTTCCTGGGATTGGATTTTATCTTAAAACCGGAAGTTCAACCCATAAAAAACTTGTTTTCAAAAGCCCGGCAAGGGCTCGCTTTTAAAGGAAAAACAAATGCAAAGGCACGGCAATTTATTACTGCATTACTTCAGAAAGAAGGGATGGATCAGTTACTTTGTTTTTTAGAATTGTTGCATTTTCTTTCACAATCAACTGAAGTAGAAACCATTTGCTCTAGAGAATACGCCCTTGATTTTGATGAGACGCAACTGGGGCGCATTAAAATTGTCTATGAGCATATCATTGAAAATTTCCAAAAGGAAGTTTCTATAAAAGAGATAGCAGACAAACTCAATATCTCGGAAGCTGCTTTTTATAAATTTATTAAAATTCATACTAAAAAAACATATACTCAAATAGTTAATGAATTAAGAATCAGTTATGCAAGCAAACTACTCATGTATTCTAACAAAACTATTGCACAAATATGTTTTGAAAGTGGATATAATAACATTTCCTATTTTAATCGAAAGTTTAAAGAATTAATGCAACTCAGCCCGGGGAGGTTCAGAGAGCAGTATAACTAAGAAAATAGAGGTGATTTGAGGCGAGCGATGATGTTGTATTTATTTTATATAAGCAGGTAGTCAATTTAAATCGACGAAAATTTAGAGGATTTATTTTGTCATCCTAGCCCGGTGTTTCAGTTTAAAGCATTTAAAAGCACAAACACCAATGGACTTATGGACAAAAAACTATTACAATTTTACCCTACCCTATCAAAATAATTTTTCACCGTAGATTCTACTCCCACTACTTTTAATATACTTGTATCTGTAATAACTTTTGAATATATAATATTGGCAATTGTCCTTACGGTATTTCTGTTAAAGGCCAGAAAAGCGATACTTACTTTTTCAGAATCATGCAAGGCCGCACCTGTAAATTCGTATAATTTATTTTACAATATTTTTGATGCATTTATTCGCACAAATATTAACTACATATATCAATCAAAAGCTTCAAATGAATAACTGGCAAAAACCTCAAAGCCAGCGCCCTGATTGGAGCCATTGCCAAAAATATTATACGTCCCCATCGTTCCGGCTTTTAGTTTTCCCTCCAGTAAATAAAATCCGGCTTGAATCCCAACTGTATTTTCCGAAAAATAAGAGAGGCCTCCCCACAAAGTTTGAGGAATTTCAATTGTACAGTTTAAGGAAAATAAATATATATTTGGATAGGCATAATCAAGCCAGACAGAAGGTTCAATCGAAATTCCGTCTGCATGAATTTGAGCCCCACCGTTAAAATTTAAATGCGGAGTCGTAGCATAGTTTTTTATTTCTGTATCTCCTAAAGCTACTGAATTTCTAATTAATTGTACCCCTCCAAAGCCCAAATAAAACCCACTATCATAACTATCTAATATGTCAACGTTTGAAATATAAAAAATACCCACACCTGCGTTGCCCTGCCAGGCGTTCCCCATCTGTCCGGAGACTAAAACATCTTCATCATCATGCGCAATAACAGACGCGCCATCAAAACGCATCTGACGAATACTTGCAAGAATCCCAAAGGATAACTGATCCTTGGAAAATAAATTTGTTTCTATTTTATAAGAATAAGTCAAATTCATCTGTGTCGTTTGAAGAAACCCCGTCTTATCCAGAGAAAGCAATCCACCCAAACTCATATTATTATAAACCAGGGGATAATCAAAATGCACAAAGGAAGAAACCGGCGCATTCTGAAAACCTAACCACTGCTGCCTGTACAACAGACCTGCATTGGCATTTTCGCCTAGTGCGGTTTTGGCTGGATTCCACTGAAAGTCCGCAGCAGGCACTACCGATCGATACGGCAACTGCTGCCCTTGCATTATAGAACAAACACCCACAGAAAACAGAATAAATATATATTTAATATAATTCACAAGTTTATTCTCTTAAAATCGTTAAGGCACTTTTCAAAACAGATTCGCCAATGGTTAAAACGTAGTAATACTCTCCCGCAGGCAACAGCTTTCCTTTATAGGTGCCCGCCCAGTCATTTTTATAATTATAAGTTGAATATACAATATTCCCCCATCTATTATAGACAGTCAATTGATTCCCTG
>JAHDCK010000313.1 GCA_020629915.1 Saprospiraceae bacterium | reverse complement strand
TATAACAACAAATTTGTCATTTCGAGCCTGTGCTGACCTTGCGTCAGGGGCTTGCAGAGAAATCTCGTCTAAAAGCAAAGGGCTACTCGAAAATTTTTACTATTGGAATTGTTTAGGAATCAGATTTCCAGGTTTAGCCAAGATTTCTCGCTGACGCTCGAAATGACAAAATTATTTTTTATACAATGTATTTAAACCTCCATTTTTAAAAGATTTTTAAACTGTCTGTTCAAAACCTATTTTTCAAAATAAAAAAACAAAGAAACAAACCCAATTTTGACAAAAAATAAAATAAAAATTTGAAATAGAATCATTTTATTTCCTTTACTTTGCTTTCCCAATCGACCCACATGTTTGAACCTATGAATATCCGAGTCATTTTAAGTGGATTTTTTCTGTTTTTTACCCTTCCGCTCCTCGCAGCAGACGGGAAAGACTTTTTTAGTAATATTGGAAAAATCTACGTCGTTGTCGCTGTTATTCTTATTATTTTTATTGGAATAATTGCTTTTTTAATACGATTAGAACGAAAAACCAAACAACTGGAAGATTATATTAATGAGGAAGGAGAAATGTAGAGTGAAAAGTTAAGAGTTATCAATACCACTCTGTAATTTTTCACTCTACACTCCAAAACTCTTCACTTTGTTATTTTAAATATTAGAAACAAAACTAATTCTAACCATGGCTAAACATCAGGAACACTACAGCTTCTTTGATAGTGTAGTGGAATCTTTCGACAGAGCAGCCGCCTGTACAAAATTACCAAAAGGTTTGCTCGAACAAATCAAGGCATGTAATGCCGTTTATCAAATGCGCTTTCCCGTAAAAATAGGGAGCGATTATCAGGTGATAGAAGCGTATCGTGTTCAGCATTCCCATCATCGATTACCCACAAAAGGAGGGATTCGGTATAGTATGGGTGTTAATCAGGACGAAGTGATGGCGCTGGCTTCTTTGATGACCTATAAATGTGCACTGGTTGATGTGCCTTTTGGAGGAGCTAAAGGTGGCGTGAAAATCGATCCGAAAAGCTATACTACCAAGCAATTGCAAATGATCACCCGCCGTTATACCACGGAGCTGATCCGCAAAAACTTCATCGGCCCCGGCATCGATGTTCCTGCTCCGGATTACGGAACGGGTTCCCGTGAGATGGCCTGGATTCTGGATACATACCAGACCTTCAAAAACGGTGAAATTGATGCCGCAGGTTGTGTAACCGGTAAACCCGTCAATCAAAATGGTATTCGGGGTAGAACGGAAGCTACCGGACGAGGTGTTTTTTATGGATTGCGCGAAGCCTGTAGCCATGCGGATGATATGAAAGCCCTTGGATTGACTCCGGGTATCGCCGGAAAAACAATGGTCGTCCAGGGATTGGGTAACGTAGGATACCACACCTGCAAAATCTCCCAGGAAGAAGGAGATGTGAAAATCGTCGGCGTAGCGGAGTACGAAGGAGCGATTTATAAAGAGGATGGAATTGATATCGATAAGCTGATGAAGCATCGGGCTAAAACAGGTTCTATTCTCAATTTTGAAGGAGCTAAAAACCTCAAGAAAAGAGAAGATGCCCTTGAATTGAAATGTGATATTCTCGTTCCTGCAGCTTTGGAAAATCAAATCACCAAAGCGAATGCTTCCAAAATTAAAGCAAAAATAATCGGGGAGGCCGCCAACGGTCCGGTAACGGCAGAAGCAGATGTAATATTGAACAAAAAAGGTATATTAACAATTCCTGATATGTATATCAATGCAGGAGGGGTGACGGTATCTTATTTTGAATGGTTAAAAAATCTGAGCCACATGCGATTTGGTCGGATGCAAAAAAGATTTGATTCTAATTCATATATGAATTTGGTAAATCTTGTAGAACGCACCACCGGAAAATCTGTCTCCAATAAGGAAAGAAATTTCCTGACAAAAGGAGCAGATGAGGTGGATTTAGTCCGTTCCGGTTTGGAGGAGACTATGATCGTGGCCTACAACAGCATTCGGGATATCAAGCGCAAGAACAAGAAAACGCAGGATATGCGCTCTGCGGCCTTTGTTTGTGCTATCGAAAAAATCGCCAGCGACTACATGAATCTGGGAATTTTCCCTTAGGGAAATCCCCAAATTTTATTGACTTTTTGTGATTTTTTGACAAAAGTTTTAAAATTATAATAAAGTATTTTGTTAAAACACTTGCATTTTATTTTATTTCAGAATAAATTGCAGGTGTTTTTATTTTACGTAATTAAATATTTACTATGGAAGGTGCGAAACTGGATAAGATTGATTTGAAAATTCTGAAAATTCTTCAGGAAAATTGTAAAATTACTAACCTTGAATTGTCCAAGAAGATTGGATTGTCCCCGGCTCCAACGCTGGAACGCGTTAAGAAACTGGATAATTCAGCAGTGATTGAAAGTTATCACGCTAAGGTAAGACCTCAATCTATTGGCTTGGATGTCAAAACCTTTGTTTTGGTTTCTTTAGCCTGGCAGAAAGAAAATGCCTTGAATAATTTCCTGGAAAAAGTGAAAGAAGTGGATGAAATTGTAGAGTGTTACCTCATAACAGGGGAGGCAGATTTTTTAATTAAAATCATCTGCAAAGATATTCCGACTTATGAGAAATTGCTCATCGAGCGGTTGTCTAAAATTGAGGAAATTGAAAGACTCAAAACACTGATGACTTTATCTACTGTAAAAGATAGCAAAACGTTACCTTTTAAATATAACTAAAGTTTTTATATGAAAAACTAAAAAGGCACTAATGAATCCATTAGTGCCTTTTTTATATTTAAATAAAATGGATTTAATTATAGAATTTCCAATTTTACCTGCAAAAAAGGAACACCTTAAAAACAGGATGCTTCATTTTGTATCTGAATGCCAAATACCAGAGCAAGATGGTCAGGATCTTTGGCACTTTATAGAAACCCAACACGAAAACCAATCCAGAAAATATCATAATTTATCTCATATTTATTCTCTTTTAAAACTAAAAGATCAATTTTTGACTCCAATCAACGATCCTGAAGTTCTCGAATGGAGTATTTGGTTTCACGATGTCATTTATCGTTCTACCCGAAAAGACAACGAAAAGAAAAGTGCCGAAGAAGCCAAAAAATGGCTTTCTCCATATCTTGAATCCCCTAAAATCAAAAAAATAAATACCTTTATCCTCTCAACGGCCAAACATCAACCTCAAATCGAGGATTCGGATTTGCATTTTTTCCTCGATTTTGACCTGGCAATTCTGGCCGCTGAAAAAAGCGTTTATCAAAAATATGTAAAAGCGATTCGGGAAGAATACAAGGTGTTTCCAAATATGATTTATCGCCCCGGACGCAAAAAAGTATTGTCCCATTTTTTAAAACGGGAATACATTTATTTTACAAAACTTTGCAGGAACAGTTGGGAAGAAAATGCCCGACAAAACCTGCAATGGGAATTAGAAAATTTATAATACTAAAAAAATGAATAAAGAAAAATTATACGAAGCTTTTGGAGAATTAATATATGCAATTGCTATGGCTGACGGGGTCATCCAAAAAGAAGAAACAGAAGCTCTGGAAGCGATTTTAAAAGACCATCCATGGAGTGCAGATATAAAATGGTCTTTTGATTATGAAGTTAAAAACAAAAAGGATGTAGAAGATACCTATAAAAAAGCCCTCTACACCTGTACAGAATACGGTCCCGCCAAAGAATATGACTTCCTCCTTGAAATTCTGGAAAAAATAGGAGCAGCCAGCGACGGATTTGATAGCCGGGAGGCAGATGTCATCTACGATTTTCAATACGATTTAAAACAGCGATTTGTAGAAGAACTAAAAGAAAACAATCTTATTAACAGAGATTAGCTTTATTTGATTTTCCTGGTTTCAAAATGGGAAAACTATTCATTAATTTAGATTTTACCGCGTCACTTTTTGCCTTTCATTACAGCTTGGCCTGATTCTTGTTCTATCAGAGCCGAACAGCTCCCCTTTTTTATTTCAAAACTATTTTGATACTCCCCATTCTCTTTTCATTTGAATTGAAAAGGTCTTTTGATATTGCCCCACATAATTATTTACTCGGAAAATTAAATGTAATGTTCAAAAAATTACCAATTTATTGTTTGGCACTTTGTATGTTTTTCTTAGCCTGTAATAAAGACCCACAAGATGGAGAAGAACCCGGTACGTCCAGTTCAAACGAACCGACTACCCTTGATAATGCTTTATTAGATATCCTTCGTGAAGCAGCAGACGGACAAGGTCTGGATCATTTCGTTCTACCGCAATCCAACGATTTTTCTAAAATACCTCAAGACCCTAATAATCCTTTAACCGGAGCTAAAGTTAAATTAGGGAAATTATTATATCACGAAACCGCCTTAGCGATTCATCCTACTAAAGAAATGAGTAAGGGAACGTATTCCTGTGCCTCCTGCCATCATGCCGGAGCAGGGTTTCAGGCCGGAGTTGCTCAGGCCATTGGTGATGGTGGAATTGGATTTGGTGTAGCAGGAGAGGACCGGGCAAAAAATAATTTTTATACCTCTGGAGAAGTAGATGTGCAACCCATAAGAACACCTTCCATGATGAATGCCGCCTACCAGATCAATCAATTGTGGAATGGTCAGTTTGGTGCTACAGGTCTTAATGCAGGGACAGAAAGCCAGTGGACTCCCGATACACCAAAAGAAGTCAATACCCTTGGTTACGAGGGAGTAGAAACGCAGGCCATTGCCGGACTAAAAGTACATAGAATGGGTATTGATATGAATTTAATCAATACAACTCAGTATCGTTCTTTGTTCGATCAGGCTTTTCCCGATTTTTCAGAAGCAGACAGATATAATAATATTACAGCCGGATTAGCCATTGCAGCCTATGAACGCACAGTGCTTTCTAATCAGGCTCCATTTCAGGAATGGCTTAAAGGAAACTATAAGGCCATGACGGATACCGAAAAAATTGGCGCAGCCCTTTTCTTTAAAGATGGAGGTTGTGTGGATTGCCATACTGGACCAGCACTGAACTCTATGGAATTTTATGCATTATGTATGGATGATTTGGTCGGGCCAGGTGTGTATGGGGAAGGCGATCCAATGGCCAAATTCGGTCGTGGAGGATTTACCGGAAACCCGGCAGATAATTACAAATTTAAAGTTCCTCAGTTATATAATCTGAAAGATGCAGGAATTTTTGGGCACGGGGGAACTTTTAATTCCCTTAGGGAAGTAGTGGAATACAAAAATATGGCTCAACCTGCCAATAATGAAGTGCCACTAACACAAATCCCAAATGAATTTCAACCATTAAATCTGACTCCTACTGAAATTGAAAGTTTGGTGAGTTTTCTGGAGGGAGGACTGCACGATCCTAATCTGGAAAGATATGTTCCCGAATCTATTCCTTCCGGGCAATGTTTCCCAAATAGTGATCCGCTTTCAAAAAGTGATTTGGGATGTAACTAGAATAATATTATTTTAAATATATTAAAGGCCGAGCTTTTTAGTTCGGCCTTTTTTATTTTTTAAAATATATAAATAATCCATGTTATGTCTTTTTGGTTTAGCCACTGATTTGTTGTTTGAAAAAGACAATTTTCAAACAAAATCCCTTTTCCTTTCTTGAATATTCCTTTCGATTCTAAAAGTTGTTTATATTAGAGTAAGCAATTAGGTAGGTAAGTAACCGGCCACAATAAAATTTATAATACTTTGAACGACTTTTTAATTTCTT
>JAHDCK010000312.1 GCA_020629915.1 Saprospiraceae bacterium | reverse complement strand
GTTTACATTTCTGATTTTATCATAATTTTCATATATTTCAATAATATTTTTTTCATATTGTGGAAGCAGCTCCTGTAACTCTCGAATCATTCCATCTTTTTTTCTTCTTTCCCTTGCCATGTTTTCAGCTACAAGGGAATCCATTTGACTTTGACTCATTTTGTTGCCTTCAACATAACATCTTTCCCTTGGCATATCCACCTTCTCCAACCAATTTGGCAAAGAAGTATCCAAAGGCGGAACAGGACAATTCCCCGAAATTCCCAAATGCTCAAAAATGGTGATCGTGGAATCCGATTGTGCTTTTCCAATCAAAGAAATCATTGAAAATAAAAATATAATTAAAAATTTAGTCTTATTCATTTTGCATTTTTTAGTTGGTGTTGGAACTCTTTCCCTTGAATCAAAGTTTAGGTGTTATAAAAAGATTAACATCATGCTTTTCAGAAAAACATATCTTCCCGGCGCGCTCAGTGCGCCACTCGCTTAGTACACTGTGTAATAAGTTTTTCGATTTAAAACCTGTATCGCAGGCTTTAGCCTGCCTTGCACAATGCACTTGCAGACTAAAGTCTGCGATACAAAATGTAAACTACTTTTAACACAATGTATTTTGGGCGAGACCTCCATTTATTTTACTTTCCTAAGTAAAATCCCATTCTCTTTTTTATTATTTTTATTCCATCAATTGCATTCTTTCTAAAGACTTTTATTTTTAGAAATTCGTTGCATTTGAATTTACTTTTTATAAATAAAAATTTAATGGCTAAATTAAATATCAAGGGTAAGGAAGTTAAAAAACTGGGTTACCCCGACAGCACTGCGGTTAGCATTGCGCTGGAAGTTGTGCGTCGTCATTACAAGCGTTCTACTAAGGATGAAGTTTTGAATATTTTAAAAAATATATTAAATAAACCTGAGGATTATACTCAGGATGAAGTATTGGGCAAAATTGCTAAAGCCCTGATGGAAGAGCAGGAATTGCGGGATCAGAAAATGATCAAAATCGCAGATGAAGCGAAGGAGTTCCGGGCATTTGGTGCGGAGAATATCGAAGCCGGAGCGTTCGGCCAGATGGAAACAGCGATGAAACTACCAGTCGCATTGGCAGGAGCTTTGATGGCGGATGCACATCACGGTTACGGATTGCCTATCGGTGGTGTTTTGGCAACTGAAAATACCGTCATTCCCTACGGTGTGGGGATGGATATTGGTTGCCGTATGCGCCTGAGTATTTTAGATATAAAACCTTCTTATTTAAAATCTCATCATTTTAAATTAAAAAATGAACTGAAGGAAAACACCCGTTTCGGTATCAAAGTTTTCGATGATCCGATGGACGATGAAGTGTTGGATCGCGAGGAATTCAAAACCGTTCCGTTCATCAAGCGACTCAAGGACAAGGCGTGGAAGCAGATTGGTTCTTCTGGTTCTGGTAACCACTTCGTGGAGTTTGGCATCGTTCACCTGACCGATCCAGACAACGAATTTGATTTGCCAACTGGTGAATATTTGGGTCTGTTATCTCACTCCGGTTCCAGAGGATTCGGGGCAAATATTGCACAGCATTATACCAAAGTCGCTATGGAAAAATGTTGGTTGCCAAAGGAGGCTCAGCATCTGGCCTGGCTGGATTTGGACTCCGAGGAAGGGATGGAATACTGGTTGGGGATGAACCTGGCCGGGGCTTATGCCTCTGCCTGTCACCGTCATATCCACAAGCGATTGTGCAAGGCTATTGGTGAGAATGTTCTGGCCGTGGTAGAAAATCACCACAATTTTGCCTGGAAGGAAACCCTGGCGGACGGCACGGAAGTGATCGTTCATCGCAAGGGAGCGACTCCGGCGGGCAAGGGCGTTTTGGGCGTGATACCCGGCTCTATGACTGCCGAGGGATTCATTGTAAGAGGAAAAGGAAATCCAATTTCTCTAAATTCTGCTTCCCACGGAGCCGGTCGTCAGATGTCCAGAACCAAGGCGAAAAATTCTATCACGCCTAAAGAGTTGAAGCAGTTGTTAGCCAAAAAAGAGGTAACTCTAATCGGCGGCGGACTGGACGAAGCTCCAATGGCGTACAAGGATATTCACAAGGTGATGGCTTGCCAAACGGACCTCGTGGATGTGGTTGGAACGTTTACGCCGAAGATTGTGCGAATGGATAGTTGATTTAGTGAGGAGTGAGGAGTGAGGAGTGAGGAGTGAGGAGTTATTAATATTTATTTTTTCACTTTTCACTTTTCACTTTTCACTCTTAACTCTACACTCTCAACTATCTAATATATTTAATTTTAACGAAAAACTTGG
The DNA here is from genome assembly GCA_020629915.1 of Saprospiraceae bacterium. Classification (GTDB taxonomy): domain Bacteria; phylum Bacteroidota; class Bacteroidia; order Chitinophagales; family Saprospiraceae; genus JAHDCK01. The sequence continues at coordinate 3,434 of JAHDCK010000312.1, read as the reverse complement.
GATCGATGGCTCCGAGAGCCTTGGCGACTATGGGCGGAAGGACAACGACAACATCTGTCGAGTAACCAGACTTGGGTATTCTACCTAAAACTTTTACATATAATATTTCACCATTCATTGGATTTTCTACTTGTAAAATACTGCCGATTTTAGCTTTTCTATGAAGGGCATATAAGCTGGTTTTTCTGACGGCCCGGTCTTTAGATTGCCAGGAAGCGGCTCCCTGATCAAAGTAACTTCTGCCTTTTTGTTTGAAGTACTGCCATCTGAGATTTTCACTCATTGCTTTTACCTGGGGATATTTCCCCATGCTTTGCCGAAGATCTTTAGGAATTCCATCTTTGTGTATCCAACCCACCTGCAACCATTGCCCTACTTCTAATTCATTACCTTCCAAACTGTTTCTTTTCTTGAGCAATTCTACTGACATTTTAAAATACTTCCTGCCAATTGTATATAAAGTTTCTTTCTTTTTCACCTGATATAAAACAGGAATATGATCGCTTGATCTAAACCCTTTTTTCTTAGAACGCACAATCATGCCACTGATAATTGGAATGGTTAATCGCTGCCCAATTTTCAGAGAGGTATTTTCAATTCGGGGATTAGAGTAGTACAATTGCTCGATCGTCATACCATAAAAACGGGCAATACTAAAAGCAGTTTCCCCTTTTTTAATATAGTGGTATATTTGCTTTTGGTTATAGAAACCGACCTGAACCCTTACAGTGTCTTTACCCAGATTTTGGATAGGTTCAGGAATAGTATCATTGGCCTTTATTATATTTGTAAAAAATAATAATAAAAATATTTTTATAACAACAAATTTTATATTCATTCTAACAATTCAATTCTTAATATAAATGAAATCACTGGGAATAATACCTGCTCGTTATCAATCTTCCCGATTTCCCGGAAAACCATTGATAGACATTCAGGGAGCTACCATGATACAACGCGTTTATGCTCAAGCGACTCAATCAGATTTGGATGAGGTGATTGTGGCGACTGATGATCAACGCATTTTTGATCACGTCCGGTCTTTTGACGGCAAAGTAGCCCTAACGGGTACACATCATCAAAGTGGAACGGATCGTTGTGGGGAAATTGCGCGAAAATATAAGGATAAATTTCAATATATAATAAACATACAAGGCGATGAGCCTTTTATCGATCCTTCTCAAATCAATTTGGCTCTATCAGCTTTGAGGGAAGGTCATCTCATTGCTACCCTAGTAAAACGAATTCAGGGAAATGATATTTTAGAAAATCCGAATGTTGTAAAAGTAATTTTTAATATAAAAAATGATGCGATTTACTTTAGTCGCTACGGTATTCCCTTTTACCGAAAAAATGAAGGAGAAAAGGCAAAAGCATTTCCGTTTTACAAACACATTGGTCTGTATGGATTTGAATTGAATACTCTAATTGAGTTGACTGAATTGCCAGTTTCGCTTTTGGAAAAAACAGAGTCGCTGGAACAATTGCGGTGGCTGTATCATGGTTATTCGATCTATTGTGTAGAAACGGAGCTGGAAACTATCGGCATTGATACACCTGAGGATTTGAAAAAATTATAGTATCCACAATCAGCTTGCTTTTTCTAATGTAAATCCAAAAGTAGACCCCATCCTCTCAGAGCTTCGGACATTAATAGTTTGTTTGTGGGCTTCGATGATATGTTTTACAATGGCTAGTCCAAGCCCGGTTCCTCCCTGCGCACGGGAGCGGCTTTTATCTACGCGGTAAAATCTTTCAAACAAACGAGGTAAATGTTTTTCTGAAATGCCAATCCCATCATCAGCTACCTCAATCAGAATATTGTTATCCATATCATAAAACCCTACCTGTGTTCTCCCCTCTTCTTTTCCGTATTTTATAGAATTGCTAATCAGATTAACCAGTACCTGCCGGATATTTTCGCGGTCCGCCATGACCTCATAGGGATGACTGGCACCTTCCTTGAATTTCAGTTGAATATTTTTGGCCTGTGCATTCATTTCCAAATCATCGAATACCTCCTGCACTAGTTTTTTTATATTAAAAGGTCGAATATCAAGAGTAAGTTCTCCAGATTCCAATCTGGAAATAGCTTCCAAATCCTGAACGATGGTTTCGAGGCGTTCGAGGTTATTAGCGGCTTTTTTTATATAAGGTAAAACAATATTTTCATCCTCCAGATTGGTATCGATCAGGGTCATGAGGTATCCCTGCATATTAAAAATGGGTGTTTTTAATTCGTGGGAAATATTCCCTAAAAAATCCCTTCGATAAGCCTCCAGTTTTTTAAATTCAGATATTTCTTTTTCGTAGGTATCTGCCCAATCGATCACTTCTTCCTCCACCTGATCAATAACATGATCATTCATATTTATAGTTTTGGCATTTTTCTTTTTTGCTTTTAGTCTGTGAATGGTTTTATATATAACCTTAATTTTTCTATATATATATCTTTCCAGAGCGTATTCAAAAATTATCCAGCTAAAAGTAAATAACACTAATACGATAATTAAGAGTTTCACAATGAAAGGCAAGGGGGAAAATTCAAAGGCCAATTCTAAAAAGAAAAAAGCCAAAACAATTCCCGAAGCAGCAAAAAGGGCAATTTGGCGTGGTGTTGGATTTTTTATCCACATAGTTAAAATTCAAATTTATACCCCATTCCTTTAATGGTCTTGATATATTCCTCTCCTATTTTTTCTCGAATTTTACGTATATGAACATCTATAGTTCGATTTCCGACAATGACATCACTTCCCCATACTTTATTAAATATTTCTTCTCTGGAAAAGACCTTACCCGGCTTGGATGCCAGTAAAACCAATAGTTCAAATTCTTTTTTTGCCAATATAATTTTCTCCTCTTTTTTTAGCACGACTACTTTAGTCAAATCAATCGTTAAATCTCCCAGTTCAATTAGTTTTTCTTCTTCTCCCTCCCGGTTCCACCTTTTCAATAATGCCCTGACCCGTCGGATTAAAACCCTTGGGCGAATGGGTTTGGTGATATAATCATCCCCACCGGCATCAAAGGCAGCAATTTGTGTAAAATCTTCATTCCGGGCAGTTAGAAAAACGATGAGGGTATTTTTAAAATCTGGTAGCAGGCGAAGTTGGTGGCAGACTTCAATACCATCAATCTCTGGCATCATGATATCGAGGATGATGAGGTGTGGATTTTCTTTTTTTGCTGTTTTCAGGCCTTCTCTTCCGTCCTTTGCAATAAAAACCTGATAGCCTTCTTTTGAGAGATTATATTGAATAAATTCCAATATATCTGGCTCGTCATCTACTATTAAAATCTTATACTGACTAAGTTCCATATTTCAAATTATACCTCAAATATAATTCTAAGGGAGGGTTTATTACAAAATACCGCATAAAAAAAGCGCAGTTGTTTCCAACTGCGCATAAATTTAATATTTCCTTAATATT
>JAHDCK010000311.1 GCA_020629915.1 Saprospiraceae bacterium | reverse complement strand
TCGCTTCTTCATTTTTCTTCGCCCTTCGTTTCCACGGGATTTGTCTAAGAAGGATTATTTTTAAACTCAATATTCCAATAATTTTATATCAATTATTGTCAAATTCATGACGCCCCGGAGTATATTTTTCCTTGATAAGATTCCATCGTATTTAATAACAATGCAGCTACCGTCATCGGGCCTACTCCGCCGGGTACAGGTGTAATATAACTGCATCTGGAAGCTACATTTTCAAAATCCACATCACCGACCAGGCGATATCCTCTTTTCCGACTGGCATCTTCGACGCGATTGATCCCAACATCAATAATGACTACTCCTTCTTTAATCATTTCCGGTTTTATAAAATTGGGAATACCCAATGCAACAATTAATATATCTGCTTTTTGGGTATATTCCTCCAGATTTTTGGTTCTACTATGGCAAAGCGTCACAGTGGCATTACCGGGTTCACCTCTTCTCGACATTAAAATACTTATAGGAGTTCCTACAATATTACTTCGTCCCAACACCACGCAGTGTTTCCCTGAAGTAGAAATATTATAACGCTCCAGCATTTTCATAATACCAAAAGGCGTTGCCGGAAGGTAGGCAGACAAGCCTTGAGCCATCCGTCCAAAATTGACCGGATGAAAACCATCCACATCTTTTTTGGGATCAATAGCCAGCGTTATATTATCTGCATTTATATGTCTGGGCAAAGGAAGTTGTACGATAAACCCATCAATCTCCGGATCATTATTCAACCCTTTTATTATTTCAATCAACTCAGCCTCAGTTACAGAAGCATCTTTCTGAATCAGGGTAGAACGAAATCCGCTTTGCTCGCAAGACCGCACTTTATTTCGGACATAAGAGAGGCTTGCCGGGTTATCGCCAACTAGTACAGCAGCCAAATGAGGGGCACGGCCTCCCGCTGCCAGCAGAGCCTTTACTTTTTCAGCCAATTCAGCTTTGAGTTGATTGGCTAATCCTTTTCCGTCTAATAATTCCATGATTTCAATTCATTTCTTTGCAAGTTACTTCATGAAATCAAATAATCCGATTTTTTAAAACAAAAAACGCACTCCATTGGAAGTGCGTTTTTAATAATATATTTAAATTACAATTTTATAAAATCAACCTTTATGAAGGATTTTTAATTTTAATATAAATGGTTCCCAGTTTGTGATTCACCTGAATTTGTTTGCAAACTCCATCTGAATACGAAAAAGTATTTTTATAACCGCTGGGCAAAAGCATATCATATTGCCCGTTTCCTTTAGGAATAATTTCAAGATATTTTCCGTGTTTGTCCGAAAATACTTTTCGCATATCCACCGGCTCATGAAAGTACAACATTCCGGAATGAAAAGCCATATTTTGATTATTCAATTTTTTATATGCGTTATTTCCGGTTTTGTGGACATATTGATTATTTTGTTTTTTGAGAGAGCCACTTGCCCGTACACTTCCATTCACTTTTTCCTCCATCTCCATTTCCACTAATTCCTGATTGGAATACACTGCCCTGCTTTTATAATCCACTTCAATTGTCCCTACCATCCAAAATGCTGCATGACTTTCGATGGCATACACTGACTGCCCGTTTGACTTCTGGTAGTCCGTTTGTAAATGTCCAATAGACTTACCCTTTCTAATGATTTGATATTCGCGGGTTTGCGCCTGAGTGAAGACAAAACACAATAACCCTACCCCTAACATGATTAGATTTTTCATTTTTATAAAATTTAAATAAGGTAGAATTATAGTATATCCTGCAATTTTTGATTCCCTCTCTTTTACGGCAGTATTTTATAAAAGTTCTCATTTTTCTATAAACAACTGTGTTTTCAGGACGAACGTATCATTTTTTTCGATAAAATTAACTGAATGAACATTCATTCTTGCTTGAATAAGGTTAAAAAAATGTCGTGTGGAAAACTTAACTATAATTTAAAAATGATAACCTAAAGGGTTTATTAATTTTGCAATATCAAGCAAGTAATCAAAATTAGGTTGCTACCAATTTGACTTGATTAGTTGCTTAAAAATTTGCTCTAATTTTCAAACCTATTAAAATTCTACTATGAAAATTCGATTACTCCCTGTTTTTCTGGCTTTGTTTGGTTTTTTCCAATTACAAGCCCAGTACCCTGCCTACCCCATCGGAATCGTTTCAACGACCGATGCAATGGGATTGCCGGACTCTGTAAACGTCCAATGCGCGGTTTCCGGTATTGTACATGGCATTGATATGCAAGGCGGAGGCAATGTTTCCTTTACAATAATTGATGCCAACAACGACGGTATTGGTGTATTTGGCCTGAGTTCCAGTGCGGCTGGCAATTATGTCGTTCAGGAAGGCGATGAAGTATTGGTACGAGGAAGTATTGGTCATTTTAATGGATTGCTCCAAATGGGTGCAGATTCGGTGGAGGTTATTTCTACAGGAAATCATATTCAAATCCCTGCTATGGTTTCTAATTTGGATGAAACGACAGAATCCCAATTGGTCATGTTTCAAAATGTAACTTTGGTCGATCCAGCTCAATGGATTGGTTCGGGTTCCTTTAATGTAGATTTTACAAATGGATTCAACACCTTCACTATGCGATTAGATAGTGATGTTGATCTGGCGAGTATGCCCGCCCCTGCGGGTGCGTTTGATATCATTGGAATCGGAGGACAGTTTGATAATAGTGCCCCGCATGACGAAGGCTATCAGCTTTTCCCCCGATATGCTACGGATTTAACACCCGCAGGCTTTGTTCCAAATTTAGTTATCAGCGAAATCATGTACAATCCACCAGAGGCCGGGACGGACACGTTGGAATATGTAGAAATTATTAATAATGGAACTGAAGATGTTAATTTAAGTAATATGATCCTGGCGGGAGCGGATCACGTTTTTGCTCCGGCAGTCCTCCCCGCAGGAGGAATTTTGGTGGTTTCAGAAAGAGCCTCCGCCATGACTGCCGTCTTTGGTGTAGCCAGTACGCAGTGGACAGCCGGTGGCTTATCCAACAGCGGAGAATTTGTAACGATAAAGGATCAATTTGGAATGATGATCGATTCTGTCAATTACGATGACGCTGCACCTTGGCCTACCTCTCCGGATGGAATGGGAAATTCTCTGGCAATTTGTGATTTAGAATCGGATAATAACGATGGAAACAACTGGCAAGCCTCAATAAATGCAACAGGCATAAATATAAATGGAATTGATGTGTTTGCTTCCCCGGGAGTCCCTAATAATTGTAGTAATGATCCATTGATTGGATTTTTGGGTTCTTCCGTAACCGTCAATGAGGATGTTGGCTCCGTAGAATTAATGGTTTCCATCGCTAGTGGTAATGCCAATAATACAATGGTGGATGTCGTGCTAAGTGCAGCCTCGACGGCCACTTCAATGGTCGATTTTGACTATGTACCCATTGCGTTGAATTTTCCGGCAGGAGTGAGTATTGATACGATTAGTATTCCCATTAATATTATTGATGACGCTGATATTGAGCCAACAGAAACCCTTATTTTAGAATTGATGAATGCTGGGAATAATGCCATTATTACAAATGGAACGTATACCGTTAATATAAATGATAATGATTCTCCAATTGAACCTATTGTGATTACAGAATTGTATTACAATGATCCAAGTGGACCAGATACGCTTGAGTTTTTAGAATTATATAATAATGGTACGATGGCAGTTGACCTGGATGGATATGCCATTATCCAGGGTATTTCTCATACCTTTTCCAGCACAGTCATCAATCCCGGAGAATATTACCTGTTGGTTAAGGATGCTGCTGCCTTCCAAAATGCCTTTGGAATTGTAGCCGACGAATGGGGAACCGGAGGTTTGAACAATACGGGAGAACCTGTCGAATTGGTAAATGCCAGCGGACAACAGGTAGACATGGTTACATTTGATGATGGAGGCGACTGGCCAAGTGCCGCAGACGGTAATGGCCCTTCTCTTGAACTTTGTGATGTCAATGCTAATAATGACGATCCTGCCAACTGGGATGTTTCTACCAATGGAACTGGTGTCGTCATCGCCGGAATTGAAATTATGGCAACTCCGGGAGCTACCAATACTGCGACCTGCGGAGGTACAACCAATCCAACTATGCCAGTGTATCCTATTGGAACAGTAACGACCAGCGATGGAAACGGCGTAGTAGATTCATTGGGCGTGACTTGTGGTTTACAAGGCGTTGTTTACGGGGTTGATTTACAAGGAGGCCCCGGCTTGGTTTCCTTTACTTTAATTGATGGAAACAATGATGGAATTGCCATTTTTGCCAACAACCCGCCTGCCGGAGATTATAATGTGAATGAAACGGATGAGGTGATTGTGTTTGGTACTATCGCTAATTTTAATGGATTAATACAATTGACTGCGGATAGCATTGCCGTTCTTTCTACTAATAATACACTGGTAAATCCAACTGTGGTAACGGCTTTGGATGAATCTACTGAATCTCAGTTGGTCCGGATAGAAAATGTCAGTTTGGTCGATCCCGGTCAATGGAATACCTCCGGAGGAAGTTTTAATGTTGATCTGACGGATGGCTCCAATACTTATTCACTTAGAATTGATAATGATGTGGACATAGCTGGAATGCCTGCTCCTACCGGGACATTTAATGTTACTGGTTTGGGTGGACAATTTGATAACTCTGTTCCACATGACGAAGGCTACCAGATTTTACCCAGATACATGCCGGACATTGATCCTTACAATGCAGGAACCATAACCTTCCCCAATTATCCAATTGCCACTGTAACCACTAATGATGCAAATGGAGAACCAGATTCCTTAAATGTAACCTGTACTTTAAATGGTATTGTTTATGGTGTCAATCTTCAGGAGAGCGGAGGAGGAATTCAATTTACTATCATTGATGGTGCAGGAGACGGAATCGGTGTTTTTAATTTTAATGAAACCTTTGGTTATTCGGTGCAAGAAGGAGACGAAGTAAATGTACAAGGAACAATAGATCATTTTAATGGATTGGCACAAATTGTAGCCGATTCAATCTGGGAGGTCAGCCAAAACAATCCGTTGGTAACGCCGCCTGTTGTTACTGCGTTAAACGAAGCAACAGAATCTCAATTGGTAAAAATTGAAAATGTAACGATAGTCGATCCGGGCCAGTGGACTGGAAGTGGTTCTTTTAATGTAGACGTTACGGATGGAACAAATACCTCTACGATGCGGATTGACAATGATGTGGATTTGGCTAGTCAATCAGCTCCTGCATTTCCATTTAATTTAACAGGTTTAGGCGGACAGTTTGACAATTCCATTCCGCATGATGAAGGCTATCAAATTTTACCGAGATATACAGGAGATATTGAATTGATTATTTCTGCTAAAGAAGTAAATCTGGAAAATCATATACAAATTTCTCCTAATCCGGTGTCAGACAACTTATATATTAATTCTGATATTGAAATTAATCAAATAAAAGTTATCAATACATTAGGTCAGGAAGTAAAAATGATAAATGCTTCCAATCAGGCTTTTGAAATTGAAGTAAACAGTTTGGCTAAGGGATTATATTACATTTCCTTTAATACAAAAGAAGGGCAATGGACGACTGTTTTTGTAAAGCAGTAATGAGCAGTCGTCAAATTAAACCACATAAAAGCCTGCTTGTTATTTGTATCAGGTGAGACACCTGACACGAAAGGTTCTTTTCCTGTCAGGTGCCTCACCTGACAGTTTCAGGGCACGATGACTTGCT
>JAHDCK010000010.1:19750-32956 GCA_020629915.1 Saprospiraceae bacterium | reverse complement strand
AGGCTTGTAGCCGATTAATGGAATTTTAAACATGCTCTGAAAAGGGCTTTCTGTATAATGCGGAAAGCCTTTTTTTTGATATAATTTAAAAATAACTATGAAATTAACCCTAGGCTTTTCACCCTGCCCGAATGATACTTTTATTTTCGATGCGATGATCCACCAGAAAATTGAGACGGAGGGATTAGAATTTGAGGTTGTGATGGAGGATGTGGAAAAATTGAACCAAATGGCTTTCGCCGGGGAGTTGGATATTACCAAGCTCAGTTACCACGCTTTCGGATATTTGACTGAAAAATATATATTATTAAATGCGGGAAGTGCGCTTGGGAAAAATTGTGGGCCGTTACTGATCGCTCGCCCGGAGTTTGATTTTAATAAAATAGAAACTGCAAACATCGCTATTCCCGGTAAAAACACAACCGCTAATTTTTTGCTCCGCCTGGCCTATCCGGATGCTGTGAATAAAACAGAATTATTATTTTCGGATATTGAAAATGCTGTTTTGTCTGGGGAGGTGGATTGTGGATTGATCATTCACGAAAATCGTTTTACTTATGCGGAAAAGGGTTTGATTAAAATTCGGGATCTGGGAGAATACTGGGAAGAAACGACCAGGTTGCCGATTCCACTGGGTGGAATTGTCGCCAAAAGAAATTTAAATATAGAAATTTTAAATAAAATAGATCGCGTTTTAAAAAGAAGTGTGGAATACGCTTTTGAAAACCCAAAATCCAGCCTGCCATTTATCCGCCAACATGCCCAGGAAATGGAAGAAGAGGTGATGTATCAGCACATTCATTTATATGTCAATGATTATTCCGTTGATCTGGGCGAAGAAGGCCGAAAAGCCATTTCAAAAATGTATAAAATCGCCCTGGAAAAGAAAGTCCTGCCATCTATCCATTCTCATCTTTTTTTGAATCATTGATTTTTACTAATATTGCATTTGAAACAGCTTTTAAAATAAATTAAAATTTATATTTTTTAGTGTTATGCTAAAGAAAATATTTTTAAACGAGTGGGTCATTTTTGCGGCGATTATTATCAATGCTCTTATCATTTTTCTACTGGCTTTCCCCGAACTCAAGGCCAACGAATTGCTGCATTATATTGATTATGGTTTTATCCTGTTTTTCTTACTGGAGGCCATTGTAAAAATGATTTATCTCGGTCCCAAGACTTACTTCAAGGATGGCTGGAATCGCTTTGACTTTTTTATTGTTGTAGTGAGTTTACCTTCTTTGCTAGCTCCTTTTATTCCAATTCCGGACACTTCCATTTTATTATTACTGCGGTTGTTGCGTCTGATTCGATTGTTTAAATTCATGTTGTTTATTCCGCACATGGAGCAATTGCTGGCTGGATTGATCCGGGCATTCAAGGCATCGGTTTTTGTTTTGATCGCCCTGTTTTTTCTCAATTTTTTACTGGCAATTTTTACCTGTACCATTTACGGAGAAACTGCCCCGGAATACTTTGGCGATCCATTGATTTCGGCTTATCATATATTTCAAATGTTTACGGTAGAAGGCTGGAATGAAATTCCCAATCAGGTGGTGAAGGAAGGCGACAGTTATTTTGAAGCAGGTGTCGTTCGGTTTTATTTTGCCATCGTGGTTTTATTGGGTGGAATTTTTGGGATGTCTTTGGCCAATGCGGTTTTTGTGGATGAAATGACGATTGATAATAATGCGGAACTGGAAAAGAAAATTGATGTCCTTGAAGAAAAAATTGATAAATTGCAGGAAATTCTAACCCAAAATAACTCCTAAAGCCCTTATTCTAACCCAATTATCATCTTACACTTTGTTTGTATTCCTAAAATTTCTATATTGAAGAAATTTTAAAGGATTAACCAATATTAAAATTAATTATGGATCGTTATTCTTTGTATCAGAAACCCTTTAGGGAACAATTGTTAATGGAAGCTCAGGCGATGGCTCGCTATGCCGCCACTTCCGGTTATCCATTGCCGGGTAACCTGGTTTCCATCCTGGAAGATTTTATTGATGAAAATAATAATGCAGGCATTGCTAAGCGCATAAAAAAAGAGGGAGAGGAAGCCCAGGAATTGGACATTGCCTTGCTGGCTTCCGTTCATGCCCATCTCTCTCAGATCATTGCTCCGGCCAACCCTGCAACTATCTCTTTAATCAGTTCAGAAATTAAACAGGACCGATGGTTTCTTTTCCTGAGTCCCATTCCATTGATTAGAAGATTGATGCTGGCGGCTTTGATTTTTGTCGTATTATTAATAATTATAAGTATGAGTTCCGTCGTAACAGCCGGAATGGGAACGAATGCATTTATCAATTTGACAGTAACTTCCGTTTTGGTTTCCTTTACGGCTGCCGGGGTAGGAGCTTCTTTTTCAGCATTATATCGGGCAAATAAATATGTTACAAAAGGAGTATATGATTCTAAATACGATTCTACTTACTGGGCGGAATTTTTCCTCGGCATTGTAGCCGGAATTTTACTGGCAGAATATTTTTATTTTAATATTGCTGAAATATTTGGTACAGAAAGTTGGGCCGGATTAAATAAAGTGATTTTGGCTATCGTTGGTGGATTCGCCTCTGAAGTTATTTATAAAATTATCATGCGTATTATAGGCGCAATTGACTCCTTCCTCAGTTCTTCTCCCCGGGCATTGGAGACCAAAACCAAGGAATTGGTAGAGGCAGAGTACAAGCAGAAAATGGCGGCAATGAAAACCAAAATGGTGATGGAATTAAATGAGGTAAAAGTAAAGGCCAATCTTGGAGATGAAGTGGGCGTGAAAAGAGATATTGATAATATCATTGATGAATATGTTCCGGCGAGGAAAACTTTTGAATATGAATTTCCTGTAAATAATAGCACTAATGGAATTTCCTCTGGAAGTTCGGATGAGCCGATGCGGGTGCAGGTGAATGAGGATGACAGCGAAGCAGAAATGCGGGATTTGGATGAAGGATTGTATGAAGCAGATGAGGTTGATAATTATCGCGAAATGGACTTTCTAAAAAATCAGGGAGACTATACAAATGGTCAGGAGAGTTCTTCTCAGGTTTAAAACATTCTTACCGTTTAGTTATAGAAACAAAAAACCCGGACGATTTTATTCGTCCGGGTTTTTTAATATAAAACCGGTAGGTATTACTTTTTAAGTAAGTCCCGGATTTCTGCCAGTAAATCTTCAGCAGAAGGTCCTTCTGGTGCTGGCTCTTCCGGTGGATTTGCTCTATTGTATGCTTTTACAACCATAAAGATCACAAAAGCAATTAAAATAAAGTCGATAATCGTTCGGATGAATTTTCCATAATTAATAGAAATAGCTTCTTTAGCAACGCTTCCATCCGCATTCATAACGGCAGGACGAAGGGTGTAGGCCAATTCGTTAAAATCGACATCTCCTAACATCATACCAATTGGAGGCATAACGATATCCGCAGTAAAGGAGGAAACAATGGCACCGAAAGCTCCGGCAATGATAACGGCAACGGCTAATTCGAGCACATTCCCGCGCATGATAAAATCCTTAAATTCTTGAATCATGTTGTTAAACAGGTTTTGTTAATAAATTTGGTAATATCCAAGGCTAGTATTCGTCTCCAAATTTAAAGTTAAGACGTACATATTGCAAAAAAGATACATATTTTCCAAAACAAAAACCTATCCAAAAGAGATATTATTTAAATTTTAATTCAGAGATGCAGATATTTTCCTTGAATTTTTTACCCGGGATGAACTCAATGACTTGTACCTGAATGGTTTTGCTTTTATACACTTTACTCAAGGTGTACTCTACGGAGTTTCTGGTGTCCCTAAGTTGAATTTTTTCCTTACTGCCATCATCAAAGGTGAGCTGGATGACAGAAGGTCGGGCATTTTGTCCCCACAAATCAAATTTGTGTTTACCATTTACAAAAAACTTATCATAACCTACTTTTATAGAAAATTTTTGAATATTTCTGGCAAAGTCATAGGCATAAGTCAGTTGCTTCTCCTTGTCAATCGGCTCCGGAATCCAGGCACTAGCAGCCTCATCATCCAGGAGGTTTTTTGTTCCGTATAAAGATTTTTTACCGTAGGTAGAACTAGCAGTGACGGATAGATTATTTTTTTTGATAGTGGTGGAAAGTGGTCGGGCGGGACCAGAACTCAAGGCCCAGCTATTGGCTTTTGAACTGGCAATGGAATTCGGGGAGGGGAGTTGGTTAAAAGCCAAAAATTCCTGAATCATACTTCCTTTACCCAAGTCCTTTTTTAACAAATTTATCCAAAATTCAGAAGCTATTGGATCGAGATAGTTGCCGGGTTCATTAATTAAAGATTTATTAATATCTTCAGCAATGATTACAGAGGAACCTGTAGGAACCATGTTAGACATGTGTCGTATATTTCTTTTTCCAAAACTTGGAGCGACGATCGATCCATCCAGGACGCGAACACATCCAAGTGTCGGATTAGTCCTTCCACCGTGAATAGCAATACTGTGTCCGGTTCTTCGGGCAGCTTTGTCATGTCGGTTGGGATAATTCAGACTGATATTTCTTCCGCCAAATTTTTTATAACCCGATTTCGGGGTATTTACCTTCTTTGTAATTTTATAAATACCAATCGGTGTTTTTTGATCATTTTCCCGTCGCTTATTCGTCCCTCTTTTGCCATAAGTAATGGGGTAGCGTGCCAGAATCTTTACCAACCCCGAGGGATCGAGTTCCATCATATAGCCATAACCTTTAGCCACCTGATGCTTGTATTGCGGGTCGAGGTGGAAGACTAAAAATCGTTTGGAAGGGCCGGAGTAAGCGTTGGATAATTGCGGTAAAAGAAACGCAAAAAGTAGAAAAAGAAAGCCAATTTTACCAGTAGATGATTGAAGCGACATTGAAGTATAGGGTTTGTAAGCAATTTTAATTGATTAGTTGCTTATTGTGGTTTTAGATGAAAAAGTCAATGCACAAAACATAAATTTTGTGACGTATCATTTTCAACAAAAATTTTACCAAAATTATTGTTTTGCAATGATTTTTTAGGGGAAAATGCTGCAATCAGCATAATATGACACCAATCTTTCAATTTGGCTCAAAATGGGAAACGAAATTACTTTTTCCTGAGTTCTACAAAAACTTCATTTCCCATTCTGGGAAGGATGGAATTAGTGGCAGTTTCCATTTTTAAAATTTTATAATAAGGAGAAAACAAGGTTTTATATTGCTCAACATTGCCTCCAAAAGGGGGACCTTCCCGATCAAATTCTATCCCAAAAAGCAGGCCAGCTAAAAGGCCATTGTCATTCAAAAGGGAATGTGTCTTACGAGCGTAATTTTGTCTTAAATCCGGGTTGATGGCGCAAAAGAAAGTTTGTTCTAAAATGAGATCTGCTTTAATTTTTAACTCAAAAAAATCAATACAAAGGAGGTGTTCTTCCGGAAAAGCAGGATTATTTTTATGGAATAATTTCAAGGCATCTGCAGCCCAATCACAAACGTAAACATTTGTAAATCCTTCCTGATGCAAGAAAGCAGCTTCGTGTGCCTGACCACATCCGGGGATTAAAATTTTTATACTTTTATTTGAAATGTTGGAGAGATAATCCTTCAGTGGAGTCGTAATTGATCCGGCATCCCAGGGGATATCCTCGGACTGATAGCGTTTATTCCAGAAATGTGCGTCGAGTTTTTCCACGGCTTAAAATTGATGTATCCAGAAAAAAAGTATTAGATAAATCCAAAGACCATCTAAAAAATGCCAATATACGGTTAAAAGCCGAAGTTTTAATTTTTTCTCCGGGTCAGAAAAGTAGACCAGGACGCTTACAGGCTCCTTCATTCTATAAATAGCTGACCGCAAAAATAAAATGAGAAAAGGGATTCCGGCCAAAACGTGAACGAAGTGCAAACCGGAAAGAAGATAGAGATAGGCGACGGACGGGCCACGATGATCGGTGAGCCACAGATTGCTGCGTATCATTTGAGACCAACCAAAATATTGAGCAAACAAAAAAATGAGGGTCAGGACAATAGCGATTCCCAGCGCCCTTTGGTATCCAATTGTATTATCTCGTTTATAACATATATTTGCATAGTGTAATACGAGGGAGGAGGCAGCTAATAAAAGGGTATTAAAAATAAATATATTAGGAATAATGACAGGAGGATTCTCACTGGACCAGCGCGAATACCCATAAGCTGCGGTTAATCCCAAAAACATAGCTGTGATACCAGCCAGTAATAAAAACAGAAAAACTTTATAAGGATGAAAATATAAGTTTTTATAATCTGATTTGTAGGAATAATGTCTCATGATTTTATAACAAGCCAAAAGCAAATCGGTTGACTAAAGTTACATACTCCGGTGAATAAAAGCATTTTTCAGGTAGAATTCTTTAAATTTGGTCAAAAATCACAGTTAAATGAGTGCCTGTTTAAATTGCAATACCACATTGATGCCCCATGCGAAATTTTGCCATAACTGCGGTGCAGCAGCCGGCGAACCCACTCAAAATTGTCCGCAATGTGGTTCGGCGAATCCTCTTTCTGCTAACTTTTGCGGGCAGTGCCGTCATTCTTTTGAAATGCCTGAACCGGGGACGATTAACTTTAAGCCTTATACGATTTATGAATTAAATTTTGAAGATAAAATATATTTACAAAAGCAATTAAAAACGCTTTTTTTAAAAGGACTGAAAAACGAACTCAAGGAAGTATATAATGAAAATGGTTATCCAAAATATGTAGATCATTTCTATGCTTCGGGTTTTGCTCAAACCTTCGATCAGCGCAATCAAATTCTTACGGCTCAGCTGCTGGAAAAAAACCCGGAAACGACTGACCCGATTTTGATAGAAAAAATTATTGATAGTGTTTTTGCGGGCTTGTTGGATCTATACATTATCCATTATTGTAAAAATCTCAATAAGGTTCATCTCCCGGAAGTTATTTTAAAATACGTTCAAATAACATCTTTTCCGGAGCCACTTTCTCAAATGGTTTATGACTATTTGGATATTGCAAATGAAAATGAGAAAATTTATATTCAATTTATGGATATTCCTCCCAAAGTAATACACAATGCTTTTCGATCCTTTTTGTTCAACAGGGAAGAAGAACCCATTTTCCTTTTTTGTGATCAGTCGAGTTTTGGCTCCGGGAATATTGGATTTGCCTTTACCAACGAGACGCTTTACTGGAAGGCGCATTTTAGGACACCCAGTAAAATCAAGCTCCGCGATCTGCGGGAAGTCAAACGCGAATCCAATTGGTTGATGATCAACGATCAGTATTTTTATTCCGGGAAAGGGCTCAATATTAAAATGTTTAAATTAATACAAAAATTAATACATTTAAATCAAATATAAATGAAATATTGTATTGTAATAAAATTACTATTTGTTTCTCTTTTACTTAAGGCACAAATCTGGCAATGGACAGAGGTCGCTCCAATGCCTGAACCCGTCAGCAATAACGCCGTAGTGGAAGCAACAGTAAATGGGGTTCCTTATGTGTATTCCTTTGCAGGTATTGACACCACAAAAATCTGGTCCGGGATACACTTGAGATCTTTTAGGTATAATACTCAAGCAGATGTATGGGAATCAATTGCGCCATTACCTGATCCCAACGGAGGAAAAATTGCGGCCGGAGCCAGTGTGGTGAAAAATAAAATATACATTATTGGCGGATATCATGTGCAGAGCAATGGAGGAGAAATTTCTTCTTCTAAAATACATATATACGATCCGGAAACAAACTCTTACCTGGCAGATGGCGCCGATATTCCTGTCCCAATTGATGATCATGTGCAAGCGGTATGGAAGGATAGTTTAATTTTTGTAGTGACAGGCTGGAGCAATACCGGTAACGTAACTAATGTTCAAATATATAATCCTGCTGAAGATGAGTGGATGGCAGGTACCTCAGTTCCGGGGGGATCAGATTACAGGGTCTTTGGTGGATCGGGTTCTATTATTGGGGATACGATTTATTATTCAGGCGGAGCAAAGTACGGAGCCAATTTTCCGGCATCTTATCATTTTAGAAAAGGATATATAAATCCTTCTAATCCAACAGAAATTACCTGGAAGGGATTTCCAAATGTTGTTTCTGCCCTGGGGTATCGGCAGGGAGCGAATATTTTTGAAGGGCAGCCAATATGGATTGGTGGCTCAGATATAACTTATAATTATAATGGAATTGCCTATAATGGTTCAGGAGGAGTGGCCGCGCTCTCAAAAGCTGTAACCTATAATCCTGCTACTGGAGAAATGCTTAGAAAAGATGGAGAGTTGCCGGAGGTAATGGATCTAAGAGGATTAGCTAAAGTGGGTTGGAATGAATTTATAATAGCCGGTGGAATGGGGCAGGGGCAGCAAGTTTGGAATAAAACATTTTTGCTGACAGCAACTCCTAATCCCGTTTCTGTTTCCGAGCCGAAGCAAAAAATTGAAGTTTTCCCAAATCCAACAATTAATAAATTATTTATTAATTATAATAAAAATTTCAATTATATTATTTTCAATATACAAGGAAAAAAGATGTTAAAGGGGGAAGGCAAAGGCGAAATAGAAATCCATACGTCAAATCTGTCAGCGGGAACCTATTTTATACAAATTCTAGCCGGACAAAAACGGCATTATCAAAAGTTAGTGATTGCCCCTTCTTTTTAACAATTTCCTAACGTTTTTAGCGTTATTTATCGGAGAAACCAACCAAATAGGCTAAAAGAGACTCTTATTAGTAGAAAAAGTGTTCTTTTTACCGTAGAATTTCCCTATTTTGGTCAAAAGTATTAACGTTTTCTTAACAACTGGAATTAAAATTGTGGTAACTACCACTTATACTAAAACAACAAGCCTTTTTGAAACTGGAAAATAATATATTTATTTTTTTTCTTTTAATGTACGTTCTATTGGTGCAACCTTCCTGCGTATCTGATAACAAAAGTACCACCGCTCCACAAATTAATTCTACTCCAAGCGTTTTGGCAGATATCAATCAACCCTTCGAATACCAACTTGAAGCCACCAATTTGTCTGATGAAAATGAATTAACCTACTCGGCCAAGCACCCGGATTGGTTGACATTTGATAAAGAAAACGGTCGGCTTTACGGACAACCAACAGCAAAGGAAAAAGGCAATCACCCGGTTGAATTAATCGTATCGGACGGACATCGAACAACCATTCAATCTTTTATCCTCACTGTGGATTTTTTCAAGGAGGTAGAACCGCTTATCATTCGTACCACTGAAATGAATGAAACTTTTTTTAATCAAATTTTTTCCTATCCGAACCCCGTTGACGGTAAAGAAATGACTTATACTTTTGAATTAGCGACTACAAAAGGGGACACTGTAATGGCCAATCAATCCGGAATTGTAAAATATATCAGCCAGGGAGATGCCGGCGATATCTATGATTTTAGTCCGGCAAATTATGTTTTTGTAGAACAGGAAGACGGGTCAAAAGTGATGTACACCAATTTCCAAAAAGAAGGGGTGTTTTTTAAAGTGGGCGATACCCTGAAAGTCGGAAGCCCCATTGGAGTGAGTATCGATCCATTGGAACTTATTCAGATAGCTGCTATCCGCGATAGCCTTAAAAAGAAGAAGGGACCCGTCGAGCCTTAATAGGATTTTATTATATTTGTTTTACAGGGATATTTTACTTGACGATTTTGTTGAGTAAGGAGCCTGTTTGATAGTTTAATAATCTAATATTTAATAAATAATAATTCTTGATTTAGGCATTCCCATTTTTGAGACGAATCCATTGATCTCATAGTATTTAATCCGTCAGAGCAGCAAGCAAGTAATATGGTTTGATAAATTACTCCTCCTTAAAAACAATATAAAACGTATAACTATATTTTTCATCAAATTCCGCACCATTGGGATGGAATAACACCCACTCTTCTCCGATTTGCTTCACCGCCACCGGATGCGGATCATGAATTTCCTTTCGGGTGGAATAATGCGGCGTAACAAAAATATGCTCCGGTATTTGATCTTCTAAAAAATGTTTTTTATTTATATAAAATAAATTATTTTTAATTTCATTTTTATGTAAAGAAGAAGGCGTAAAAAGAGCCGTGCGCTTCAAGTCCTTTGGGTAGGGATAAGGGATAAAATAATCGAAATAATATATGTGAAAGTTAGCTCCAATAGGCAGTTCTTCTCCGTCGGAGTTGACGATTTCATAAGAATTGGTTTTCCCGTTATAATTAATGGCTAAGGGATGATTATTGTATTCTCCAAGGGTAGGAGAGAGCAAATAACCCATTTCATATAAAAACCGATTACTGGAAAGCACGGTAATATTCTCTTTTGTATTATCAGTTGTAGTTATATGATTTAACTTAAATCGTTTCCTGGATTTGGACATCACGCTAAAGGAAACCCCCTCGGAAATATCCTCCTGATTTTGATAAAAAATCCGCCAATGTAACCCATCGTATAAAACACCAAGGAATGCATCTTCGGCTTTTTTTCCTGTTGCCTGTACAAAAACCATCCGTTCCGGATGGCCATTCAGGTGTGGATGATCCAGGATAGTTGTAGAACCATCGAGGTTGTCCATCGTAGTGGTATGCGTAAAAATAGTTGTACTGAATTTTACATCATTCGTTTGAGCCTCTAAGGTAGAAATGCCAAGGAGTAAAATCAGAAGTGAAATATTTTTAATATAAAAATTATTGATCTTATTCATCTCTTTCAATTAGATTTTCTCGAAGCATTAAAACGTGATACATACTTTTTTTCGGGATATTTTTATTGTTGGGATGGGTGATTTCCCATTTTTTTCCATTGTACTTAACCAGTGCGGGTTGATCTACCGTAGTATGAAAATTGGCCTGAGTCAGGAAAATCATTCTTTCGTCTTTTTTTGCTTTAGAATTAATGACGGGTTTCCCCGCAGTATTTCTAAAGATAGCTCCCATAATTTTTTCGTCAAAAGGGTTGATATGAATTTCGGTATAAGCTAATATATTAAATTTTGTTCCGTGTGGAATTTTTTGACCGTTGGTGTTGTATAACTCCCATTGTTTTTTATCATAATTGAATTTTACAGCTATGTTGCTATTGTTATAAGCTCCAAATCGCTGGGTGACAATCGGCATCAAATATTGATTGAAACCCAAATCTTTTAAAACCATCATGCTGTCGGTGGTATTAAAATGGGTAGCCGTATGGGCTTTGATATGTTGGGATGGTTTGGCTGCGAAGACATTAAATTGCGTCCCGGCTTTCATTTCAGACAAATCCTGATTAAAAATCCGCCAGTGTTCACCATCGTACAAAACGCCAACCGGAACAGAACAACCCGTTTCGGCAATGGCCTGGACAAACAAGACCTTGTTCGCCTGACCGTTAATATCGGGATGATCTAAAACTGTCAGGTGAGATTTGATATTTTCTTTTGCTGCCGTATGAATAAATCGGGCAAAATCTCCGGCAGTTAGGTTTGTGCCCAGGAGAAAAGTGAATAGTATTGCAAATAAATGATTCATGGTTTTTATTGTTTTATCTTTTGAAAACGATAAAAGTGAACATCACTCAGAGCATGTTTAAATTTTCATGATTGAGAGAAAGCCTTCAAATTTTATTTTGGAAGAGGCAAATTTTGCAGTCGGATGCGGGCAATCCGACGAAAAATTTAACGAAGTCCAGAATAAAATTTGCGGCTTGTAGCCGATTAATGGAATTTTAAACATGCTCTAAAGTTAATCTTTTTAACTTTTATCTCTGCAAGATTCTTTATGCAAAGATGTCTTACTGCTTGCAAAAATATTAAAACAGGAATAATATTCCTATTGCAAAAATGTTCATATTCGTGATTATTTTATTAAAAAATGACACGCTATGAATAAACACATTTACTTTTTTGCACATTATAATTTGGATTGCCCAAGCGTTCGCTATCGGGGAAAATACTTTCTGGAGGAACTGAAGCAGAAAAAAGGATATACTTATTCTTTTGTTTTCCCGGAGTATTCCTTTCAAAATATTTTAAATTTTATCCTTATAATATTTGAAGTATTGTTCTTCAGAAAGAAAAATTCGATACTTGTTTTTCAAAAAATTTATTCTAATAAAATATACGCAAATATATTAAAAATTCTTGTATGGTTTCATCCCGAAAATACCTGTTATGATATTGATGATGCAGAATACCTACGATTTTCTCCAAGTACTATTCACTATTTTATGAAAAATTGCAGTATCGTAATGGTGGGTAGTGAAGCCTTAAAGAAATATACTTTAAAATATAATTCAAATGTTGTAATCAATACCTCACCAGTCCTCTGTCATGATTTTAAAAAAGAAAAAAAACCGGAGATTTTTACGATAGGTTGGTTGGGTTATTTTAACGCACATCAGGATAGTTTTAAGGAAATACTTTTCCCGGCCCTCAAAAAACTAAGGATTCCGCTAAAACTGGTTTTGATGGGGGTGCGATTTGATTTTCAACGGGAATGGATTCAGAAGCAGTTTGAACATTCACCTCATATCCAACTGGACATTCCAAAACAAATCAACTGGAAGAATGAAAATGAGATATATAATAAAATATCGGAGTGGTCAATCGGAGTATCTCCTCTATTGCCAACGGCATTTAATGAGGCTCGCTCGGCTTTTAAACTCAAGCAATATTTGTCCTGTGGCCTGCCTGTTTTGGCTTCTCCTGTCGGAGAAAATCTTCGTTTTGTAAAATGCGGCAAGAATGGCTATTGGTGTAGTAGTAGCGATTTTTTTTATGATAAAATATTATATTTTTATTGTCTTGAAGAAAAATTAGCTAAAAACTATACAAGGAGTGCCCTGAACACTCAACCTGAATTTAGTTATGAAAACTTTATTGAGGTTTTTGAAAGAGCCACAGACTGGACTATACCGGTTTTAATTGGTCATTCGATAGAAAATAATGTTAAAATTTAAAATTTTCTTTTTTCACTATGAAATAATTCATATATTGCAATAGAGTTTATGACATATTTCACATTTTTTTAATATGTATGAAAAATCAAAGAATCTTAAACAAAAATAGTTCTTCTCTGTTCTAAGAAGGTAAATGTAAACACTAAAACTAATAACCTCTTTACCAGAAGATTTATTATTGAGAAGGTCGCGGGGGCATTCTTTATTATCCAGATGCTCCCGCCTTTTTTATAGGTAAAACCCGCCTCCCTCTGCCGCAAGATACATACCGTTTTC
>JAHDCK010000010.1:2298-19740 GCA_020629915.1 Saprospiraceae bacterium | reverse complement strand
CCTGACTTCCCGATAGGCATCGCTGTCTTTTCTCAAGGCAGGATTTGTATGATTTAAGTGGATAAAATATATTTTTTCCTTTTCTTCTTTAGGGAGATTTTTGAACTTCAAAATACTTTCTTGAATAAAAGGGTGGGGGATTTGACTCATATCCCGACCCCAAATTTCTCCATTCCTAAAAAACGTTCCATCCAAAAAAGCATAATCTGTTTTTTTAATATAAGAAATAATATCCTGATCCCACTTTTCCCATTTATCAATATCGGGGATGAATAAAGCCGATTTTTCCGGGCCGCTTATTTCAAATCCTACTGTCTCCGAAAATTCATCTCGGTGAGGTACGAGAAAAGGCCGGACAGAAAATCCTTCTCCTAGTTCTATGATAGAATCATTTTTTATAGGAATAATTTTAATATTTTTAAGCGAAACAAGTTGGGACCAGGGGCCATTATTCTCCAAAAAAGATTTCATTCGCGGCATAGCATAGACGGGAACTTCCTTCGCACCCATGACTTCCCGCCCCAATTCCATCAATCCGGTGTAATGCCCAATGTGTCCATGTGTGAGGAAAATTCCATCCGGACCAGAACGACCGGAAATATTCGACATCATTTGTAATTGATCCTTAAAGTCAGGTGTGGCATCAAAAATATAGGTCTTTTTGCTTTTAGGTAAAACGAGGCCCAGGCAACTGACCATTTTCCTGGCTTCTTTAGAATCCCAAAGATCCTTGCAGCAACTTTTTTTACAACCCGCCTGAGGATATCCGGCATCCTGAGCAATGCCAAGGACGAAGAGGTGGCCTTCATCATTTTCGGGAGCGACACTTTTATTAGAATTACAATTATATAAAAATAAAAAAAGTAATAGAGGGAGGTAGTTTTTCAATTTATTTATTTTTTATAAAAAATTAGAACATTTGAGAAAAACATTTTCGTATCAGAGGCAGATCACTTTTTCAAACCCCTCAATTCCTCCTCCGCAATTTTCACCAAATCCCAGTAGGGAGGAAGATGCTTTTGTTCCTTTGTATAAACCTCCGAACGAGCCTGAATCTGCTCCACCAGTTTAGCATGTTTTTTGTTAAATGTGGTCACTCGCAAGGCTGTTAATCCATCCATGCCTTCCGGAACTGGCCCTACTTTTCCAATTTTATTTAAAATCCAGCTATACGCTTTTGCTATTCTATATAATGGAAGTATAAATATGTTGTATTCTAATTCGTCGCCTTGATTTGCGCCCACCAGCATTGCATCAATAGCCGCATTATCAATATGATCTTTTTTAAGGCGTTCAATATCCCGCCATTCTGCAATGACTTTAATCTGAGGATCGTATTCCAAATCAGAAGGCTCCTGCGTTTCAAAATAGCGGACACCCATCTGACTCATCCATTTCCGTAAGCCTGGCGCACTCACTTTGGATAATCCCATCCATAAAGAAAGATTATATTTATTAAAAGCATTGGAGGCTACTTCCGAACAAAACCATTCCTCCTGATTTTGGTGATTCATGGTAAAGTCGTAGGGAATGTGTTGCGCTTTTGCTTTATCTCTGGCAAAGGTAGCCGCCTTATGTGGAAGCATCGGATCTTTTTGCAGGGCAGGATGGTCAGAGCGGATACGCAACAGCATTATTCGCATATTTTTATAATCAATATACTGCTCAGCAGTGGCGGTCAATACTCCTGTTTCGATATGCGCTTCAATCGTTGAGGCTTCCTTGGTTTTTTCATCCACGTGTACTAGGGCAACGTGGGAAAAATTGCCCGGGAAATCATTCCCGCGAGCAATCAGCGCAGAGACAGCTGCCGTCCCTCTTGACAATAAAATATCACCGCTGTGGACTTTTAAACCATACAATTCTGTAGAGGGCGTAGCGGAAGATTCATTAGAGCATTTTAATATAGGAGGAATTTCATTTTGTGATGTTTGCAGCATGAGTTCTTCTACGGCAATTCTTCCACCATATAATAATCTATATAAAGTATTCCAGGATGATTGCTCATTTAAATCCCAATCCCCTGACACATCCTTTACAGTATTCCGTAAATCAATATATAAATGGATATAATTCGTAAAAAGATCCTCGCAAGCTCCAATCATCGGCCCCAGGCTAAAAAACCGCTTTTCCAATCGCTGAAAAATGGGGTCATTGGCAGCAGGTCTTTTTTCGGCAATGGTCTGGATTTGGGTTTTTACTTCAGCCATTCCTGCTTTGAGATCCTGGCGAAGAGAATCACATCCGGCCCGTCTGGCATCCCGAAACTGGCTTTCCAGCATTTCAAAAGTGGCATCCTGATTCCAGGCAAAATCACTTCGTGGAACTTTTTCTGGTTCGGGTGCATCGCCCCAGGGAATCATCAGCAGGAAGTAAAGAACGACCAGTGCTATAAGGAAGTAGAACATTTTTTTTAATATATTCACTTGGGGGATTTAAGATTATTAATAAGAAAATTATTTATAAATATTTCTGCCAAAACAACTGGATTTTACCAATTCTGAATCTGTAATTTTCCACCTTGCACCGCTTTTTTTCAAATTAAAAATTTGTTCATATACAACGCCGGGTTTATCGCATTGCCTCTTGAGTCGGGTAATTTTTTTAGTATCATTATAGGCATCTTCTGCGAGGTATTTTACAAAAACCTGAGCTTCGTTATCGATCTCAAATTTCTTTTTCGTTTCGTAAACTTTCGTTTTTGAAATCCCGCCATACCCTCGATTGATAGACTTGAATTGATCATAATCTTTCCATTTGGGATTGTCCTGCAGCTGATGTGCCGTCAAATATTTTTGCTGACCAATCGCCTCGATAAACTCCTGAACCACTTTTTCGGAAGCACTTTGAACGGGCTTCGTATTTGTATTCGTATTTGTCATCTCTGTCCTACGGGTATCCTCGGTTTTTTGAGGCGGCGTATAGGCTTCGTCATCTCCGTCATTAGAGAAAAATAATGGAAAAAATAATATAAATGCTACTAATAATGCCAGTAAAATTAATATGCCTAAAATAGAAATAGGTCCCAACTTTCTTTTGGGTTCCTCTCGCACCGGACCGATGTTTTTTGGTTGGGGCTTGGGCTCCGGGCGAGGCTTGGATTCTGGTATTATTACCTTCGGTTTATTTTCTACGGGCTTGGCAGGAAGAATCGTTTCTTCAGGAATTTCTTCGACGATTTCAACTTCTTCAATAAACTCTTCCGGTAAGTCTTCAGCAATTTCTACCGGAACTTCTTCAATAAATTCTTCCTCAGGTTTAGATAAATCTTCTATAATTGTTTCCTCGATTTCTGGTACAGGCTCCGGCAAATCATCGATGATTTCCTCAATTTCTGGTTCTGGTTCAGAGGGAGTTTCCATTTCCTCCAGAGCCGGAATATCAAGATCTGCCAACAAACTTTCAGCATCGGAATACCGATCTTGAATTTCCGGTTCCATTAATTTTAAAATTATATCATTAAAATTACTTGATATCTCTGGGTTGAGTTCAGAGACAGAATCCATAGATTCCATTTTTCTATCTATGGCATTGGGCGGAGGCGTTCCGGTGAGTAAATGATAGAATGTTGCTCCCAGTGCATACCAATCAGAATGTTGACCCAGGTGTGTTCTTTTGCCGTATTGCTCAAAGGGGATATAATTAGAATTTGTATATTGAAAATTATCGAATCTATCTCCGCTCTTATTTGTCCATTTTCCATTTTCGGGGTGAAGCAGGAATATTTCATTTTTATTATTAAAATAAATATTTTCAGGATTTATATTTGAGTGAAGGAGGTTTTTTTCATGTAAAGCTCCTAGAGTAATCGCAACATTTTTTAAAAGCAGGCGGGCAGTGGTTTCATCCGGAATTTCACTATTTGAAATGAATGTTTGAATAGAATCACTTTCTTTATATTCTTTTAAAACATAAAGTGTATTTTTATCTTCAAAAATATCAATGGTTTTTAAAAGACCATTTGAGGAAATACGAGCCAGGGCTTTGGCTTCTTCCTGATACTGAGTTTTAAAAATATCAAAATCCGTTTCGGGCAATCCCTGCACCTGAACCACTCCATTTTTATCTCGTTGACAAAAACCTTTTATAAATAATTCGTTCAATATAAAATAATGTCCCAGCGTCGCATTTTGGACGAGGTATTGGATGGAAGTCGCATTTTGACCAAGGGTCTGAATCACCTTAAACTTTCCTTTATCTATCCCGGAACCCGGAGAAAGTGCATTCATAGATTTACCTTTTTTCGCAAATTATTAATTTCTGTTTAGATTCGGGAATCAATTTCGTGAAATTTTGCAATAAATTATAATAAAAAAAATGCGAATTGGGAGGAATGGAACTATTTTTTTCAAAAACTACCCGAAGCCCAAAACGTCCTTCATCCCGAAATATCCTTTTTTCCCAATAATCCATTCGGCAGCAGAAATAGCTCCCAGAGCAAATCCTTTTCGGCTATGTGCTGTATGCCTGATTTCAATGCTATCCACTTTTGAATCGTATTTTATAATATGCGTTCCGTTTACATCTTTCTCTCTTTTCGATATAATAGGCAGAATATCTTTTTCGGAAGTTGCTTTATTGACCCAGCTTTTTTTCGTATTTATATTAGAAATAATTTGTTCTGCCAAAGTAATAGCCGTTCCGCTGGGGGCATCCAGTTTTTGCAAGTGGTGAATTTCTTCCAGACTGATATCGTAGGGATGCAGGTTCATCAATTCTGCCAAATAGCGATTCACTTCAAAAAACAGATTCACGCCAACACTAAAATTGGACGCATATAAAAAGGCTCCATTCCTTTTATGACACAGTTGCCGGGCTTCTTCCAGCCGATCCAGCCAGGCCGTAGTGCCACTGATAACCGGAACACCCGCCTCCAAACATTTGGAAATATTATCAAAAGCCGTTTCCGGACGGGAAAACTCAATCGCCACATCCACACCCTTCAAATTTTTTTGGGTAAGTTCTCCGGCATTTTTGGCATCAATAATCAAAGCAATTTTGTGACCTCTATCCTGTGCTAGCGGTTCTATGGTTTTACCCATTTTTCCATAACCAATCAGGGCAATTTTCATTGGGTTGATAATTTTTTGTAGTAGAATAATTTTGAAATATCGTGACATCGCCCTACATTGTACGTCATATTAGCGATGTCTTCATAACTCCATAGGAATAATTAAAATTAGGTTTTTAAAAACCTGACACATAAAACAAAATTTTTTTCATTTAACCAACTTAAAATAATCCTATGAAAAAGTACATTGTCGAGTTTATCGGTACCTTTTTTCTGGTACTGACTGTCGTTTTGGCCGTGAATTTCTCCGGCGAATACAATTATCTCGCTCCTGTTGCCATTGGTAGTATCCTGATGGTGATGATCTATGCTGGTGGACATATATCCGGCGCACATTACAATCCCGCTGTAACATTGGCTGTTTTTATGCGTGGCAAATGCCCTGCTTCTGACGTGCCGGGTTACATGATTTCCCAAATTATTGGTGGAGCTTTGGCAGCATTAGTAGGGGCATTCCTGCTGGGAGCAAAAGGTATACCTGACCCGACTCCGGGAGCAGTTGAGCCGGTATCCGGTTTGCTGGCGGAGATTTTGGGTACATTTGCCCTTTGTTATGTGGTTTTAAATACCGCAACTTCCAAGTACACTGCTGGTAATTCTTACTTCGGTTTGGCGATTGGTTTCACCGTAACAGCTTGTGCTTATGCACTAGGGCCTGTTTCTGGAGGAGCGTTCAATCCTGCTGTTGCTGTAGGTATTTCTGTTGCGAATATGGCAGCATGGCCGAATATCTGGATCTACCTTGTCGGATGTTTCGGAGGTGGAGCTTTAGCGGCTTTAGCTTTCAACTTTGTAAGAGCTTCTGATGACGATTAGTCATTCATTTTATTAGAATATAAAAAACCCGGTAGTGAATTGTCGCTGCCGGGTTTTTTTATTAATCCTAACTCAAATACTTCCCAACAATCGGCATCCGCCGGCCCATCCCAAACGCCTTCCCCGAAACCCGCAGTGCCGGAGCCGTTTGATACCGCTTAAATTCATTGATATTGACCAGTCGCAATGCCTTGCGGACAATCGCTTCCTCGAAGCCCATTGCAATGATTTCTTTAGGCCCTTGTCTTTTTTCTATATATTGAAATAATATCTCATCCAAAATGTCATAATCCGGCAGACTGTCAGAGTCTTTTTGATCCGGGCGCAGCTCGGCGGATGGTGGCTTGTGGATGGTGTTGTGTGGAATGACTTCACCTTTGCGATTAATGTATTCGGCGAGTTTATATACGTCTGTTTTATAAACGTCTCCTAGCACGGAAAGTCCACCACACAAATCCCCATAAAGCGTCCCGTAACCAACGGCCATTTCGCTTTTATTGGAAGTATTTAATAATATATATCCAAATTTATTAGATAATCCCATTAGAAGGACACCTCGCGCCCGTGCCTGTAAATTCTCCTCGGTAACATTAAAGGGCAAATCTCCAAAGAGGGGTTGTAATTTACCCATAAAGGAATCATATATGTCTTTTATAGGGATAATATCGTGGGGCATCCCCAGATTTTTGGCCAAAGCTTCTGCGTCCTTGACCGAATGATCCGAAGAATATTGCGAAGGCATCAAAACGCCCCGTACATTTTCTCCGCCTAGTGCTTCCGCCGCCAAAGCCGCCGTCACCGCCGAATCAATTCCACCCGACAAACCGAGAATAGCCTTATTAAAACCCAGTTTGCCAAAGTAATCTTTGATACCGACTACAATCGCATCGTGGATAAGTTTGATTTTATCTTTGGGTTGTTCCCGGTTTTCCCGTCCGTTTAAAACATCTTCTAAATTATATGTTTTTACACATTCTGTGAAGTAGGGGAGTTCATCATGGACATTTCCATTGGGCGACATAACGATAGAACCACCATCAAAAATCACCTCCGTTTGCGAGCCGGAATGATTCACGTAAAACATGGGCAGGCCATATCTTTCTACATTCGCTCTGATGATATTGATACGCGCATTTGCATGATCAAAATTAAAAGGGGAAGCCGAAAGGTTGAGGATAACATCCGGTTCCTGGGGAAGCATTTTATCTAATGGAGAAATATCATATAATGGATTTGTACCTTCCACATCCCAGATGTCTTCGCAAATCGTTAAGGCAAATTTCTTATTTTTATAAGTAACAATTTTAAATTCATTCGCTTGTTCGAAATATCGATATTCATCAAATATATCATAAGTTGGGAGTAAAGCTTTATTCGCTACATGCAATACCTTTCCATCCGCTAAAAAATAACCGGAATTATATAAATCTTTTCCCTCTACAACGGGATTGATACTCGGCGCACCTACTACGGCAGCGATGTCCTTCTCCTCTGTGGCTTTTGTTATTTTAGCAATCACCGTCCGGCATTGCCGAATGAAATCATCAAATTCCAAAAAATCCCTGGGGGGATAACCACAGACGCTCAGTTCTCCAAAGACGACAATATCCGCTCCCTGAGCTTTGGCATCATCCATTGCTCTAAGCATTTTTTCGAGGTTGCCTTCAAAATTACCGATGTGGTAATTGAGTTGTGCTATTGCAATTTTCATATATTTTATTGTGTTGTATTATTTTAGAATAAACTTAAGGAC
Organism: Saprospiraceae bacterium; assembly: GCA_020629915.1. Lineage (GTDB taxonomy): Bacteria > Bacteroidota > Bacteroidia > Chitinophagales > Saprospiraceae > JAHDCK01. The sequence continues at coordinate 12,100 of JAHDCK010000010.1, read as the reverse complement.
AAAAATACGATCATTGTTTGTGATTCTGTATAATTGAAGGTTATGTACAAAATAACCCTGTATTTTGTATCGCAGATTTATTGGTTTTAAGAAATTAACCGCCGAAAATAAATCCTGCTTGTTGCTGCTGTCAGGTGGGACACCTGACACGAAAACGTTTTTCCCGTCAGGTGACCCACCTGACGATGAATGTCAAGGAAAACCTGACGGTTACAGGGCACAACGCTTGGTTGAAAATTCGGCGTATAATTATTTAATCTCAATTAGTCTTCAACTGCGCTGGAGTCAGACAAAAGCCTGCGATACAAATTGAATACTGTTTACACATTGTAAGAGTTTAGGTCACTTCATTGTTTTTTAGGCAGTGATTTTTCTTTCCGCTCCGCATGCCCTGACCTTTTCACAAAAGCAGCCAATTCATCCACCAAAAAATGCGGATGGTATATCGTTTGATTTTTATAGAAAAAAGCCTCCCGCGCCTCGTGAATCACAAAATCAAAACAAGCTTTCCAGGCTTTATTCACCACTTCATCCCGGATAGCAAAAGAACTGATGTAATGCTTACCGCCTTTTTGCCAGGAATAGGATTTTGTAGTATTGTCCCGGATATAGCCTTCCAGCTGAATGAGAAATCCATCTCCCTTAGGCATCGCCAAAAACTCAAAGGAAATATCAAATAGCTTAAACTCACACTCATTTAAAATTCGTCTGATTTCTGATAAGGTCATAACTTTTCTTTTGATTTAGTCCCAATTTACAAATACTTAGTTTAAAAGTCAAACTAAGTTAAAGAAAAAATTAAAAAAACCCAACTTCTGAAATCGGAAGTTGGGTTTTGTATGGGCGGTCTCAACCACCTAATTTTTAGCCAAAAGGTTATTTACACCTTAAAATATTTAAAATCGTGATTGTTTTTAATTTTTAAAATCGTTTCATACATCAGCTTTATCGTATTTTCCACATCCTCTTTAGCGACCATTTCCACGGTCGTGTGCATATAGCGAAGCGGGAGAGAGATAAGGGCCGAAACCACACCACCATTAGAAAATGCAAAAGCATCCGTATCTGTTCCGGTAGAGCGGGAAGCAGCTTCCAATTGGAGTGGAATTTTTTTCTGTTGCGCTGTTTTTCTAATCAGGGCGTTCAGGTTGTTGTGACAAGCCGGGCCGTAGGTAATCGTTGGGCCAAGACCGGCACGTACATCCCCATGCTTGACGGCCTCGATCATCGGAGTAGAAGTATCGTGGGTGACATCTGTAACGATGGCCACATTTGGCTTGATGGTATCGGTTATCATACTTGCTCCGCGTAGACCTACTTCCTCCATGACTGAGTTTACGATATACAATCCGAAAGGCACTTTTTTCTTATTTTCTTTAAGCATGCGGGCAACCTGAGCGATCATAAATCCACCAGCTCGGTTGTCAATAGCCCGGCAAACGTAGTATTTGTCATTGAGGATTTCAAAAGGATCAGGGTAGGATAAAACCGTTCCTGGGCGGATGCCCATTTCCAGCACTTCCTTTTTATTTTTTGCCCCTACATCTACAAAAATATTGTCCATAGTAGGTTTCAAATTGGCATCTGCTCCTTTTCTCAGGTGAATAGCTGGCCAACCAAAAACACCTCGTACGATTCCCTTATCGCTATAAATATTAACTCGCTTAGCAGGAGCGATCATGTGGTCAGAACCTCCGTTTCTCATGACGTATAAAAATCCATCATCGGAAATATAGGAAACATACCAGGAGATTTCATCCGCATGCGCCTCAAGCACTACCTTGAATTTGGCATCTGGATTAATGACACCATAGCAAGTGCCGTAATTGTCGATAGCACATTTATCTACATAAGGTTTGAGGTATTCGAGCCAGATTTTTTGTCCAGGTGCTTCGTTGCTTGTTGGAGCCGCGTTATTCAGGTATTTTTCCAGAAATTGCTCGGCTTTTTTATTGATAATTGCCATATTATAATTCGCATTTTAGAAAAAACAAAAAAAGGCTGAAAATGTTTTCCAGCCTTTTATATATAAAAAAGATTATTGCGCTTTTTCTATTTCTAACAATTCTACCTCAAAAACAAGGGCACTGTTGGGGCCAATTTTTGGTCCACTGCCTCTTGCACCATAAGCCAACTCCGCAGGGATAAATAATTTCCACTTAGAACCTTCTGGCATTAACTGAAGGGCTTCTGTCCAACCTTTAATCACCTGGCTGACACCGAAGGTAGCTGGAGTACCTCTGTCCACAGAGCTGTCAAAAACTGTTCCGTCAATCAAGGTTCCGTGATAATGTGTTTTCACGCGGTCCGTTGCGGTTGGTTTTGGTCCCGTTCCTTCTTTCATGATTTGATACTGAAGACCGGAGGGAAGAGTGACAACTCCTTCTTTGGCTTTATTGGCTTCCAAAAATGCCTGTCCTTTTTGAAGGTTTTCTCCACCCTGAGCCTGACGGTCAGCATCTTGTTCCTGTTGTCTTTTTCTGAAATGTTCCTGAATAATTTTTTGGGACTCCTCAAAAGTAACCAGCGTTGTTTCTTCATTGATAACTTCACTAATTGCCTGACTGATGAGATTCGTATTGATATCCTTTAAATTATCTTTTTTGAGATTCTGTCCTACAGAAACTCCAATACTATAGGCTAATTTATCAATATCAGAATCCAGGGAAGTCGCTTTGCTGGCTCCGCCGGAATTACAGGAAATGGCCATCACAGAAATTGCTACGAGGAAAAGGCCGTTCAATATTTTCATAGTTAATTATATTAAATGAGTTATAAAATGGGTGCAAAGATAAGCCAATTAGCCACTTTTTTGGAATCCTTTGTAGAATTATTCTAACATTTTATCCAGAATTGACATAAATGTTTTTTTTATTATAAAAAATTAGATAGAATTTTTTTAGCTTTGGAAATGTAATGGCCTCCAAACAAGTTGACATGTACCAGTATAAAATATAATTGAAAAATGGGTATCCGTTCTTCATATCCGGGTTCAAGAGGCCAGGCTTCCTGATAACTATGATAAAATTGTTTTGAAAATCCTCCAAACAGATGCGTCATGCTCAATTCCAATTCCCGATGAGCAAAAGCTACGGCAGGATCGATTAGTGCTGCTTGTCCTTTTTTATTTATAATAAAATTTCCACTCCAAAGATCGCCGTGAATGAGTGAAGGAGGTTCTTCGGGACAAATATGTGATAGTTTTAAATATAATTTTTCAGTATTTTTAATATCATTTTTATCCATCCACCCGGAATCTACAGCCATTTTTATCTGAGGCTGCAATCTTTCTTCCCTGTAAAAATCCGGCCAGTTGTCATGGAATTGATTTGTTTGTGGAAGGGAACCAATGTAGTTAGAATGCGAAAGCCCGAAATGTGTGTGGGTATTTTGATGCAGTGCTGCTAGTGCCCGTCCAAAATTTTCATCCATATCCGAAGCAGCCGGGGCAGGAGAGAGATATTCTAATAAAATAAAAGCCTGATTTTGAAAAGTACCGGTGAAAAAGACTTGGGGTACAGGAATACAACGGGCATTTTTTAACGTTTCCAAACCTCGTTTTTCTGCCTCAAACATTCCGGGAAATCGGTCGGCAAAATTTATCTTTAATACGTAATTTTTTGTTTTAGTTAGAATACGATACACCGCATTGATACTTCCTCCGCTCAGTGGTTTTGCTTGCACAATTGGAGCATTGAGCTGATTTTCAAGATAGTTTTGCAGGATTTTGGTAAACATTTTGATAATAATAAGGTAAAACTGCCAAACGAGTTATACATTTGTAGGTATTTTCAACAACAAATATAAATGGCTGATTATTATTTATTATTTTTCTTTTTCTTCGTTTCCATCTTTTTCTCCTTTTTATGCTCGGTACTGGAAGCGGCATTATTGAGTATTACTCCTGCATTTGTAAGCATAAAAGAGCAGGAGGGGAGTCAACTCGGTAAAGATCTCCGTAAATTTAAAGAGGACATTGACCAGCCTTTAGCTGCGATTTTAACACTTAACACCATTGCCCATACCGTGGGAGCAATGGGGGTAGGAGCCATGGCCGGTAGAATTTTTCACGAGCAGGGTTTTGATCTGGGATTTACTTCCTTGAGCTATGAATCTATTATTGCAGCAGTGATGACACTGGCGATATTGATCCTTTCCGAAATTATCCCTAAAACAATAGGGGCAAACAGCTGGAAAAGTTTGGCTCCATTTACCGTGAAGACACTTAAAATCATGATCTGGTCGCTTTGGCCTTTAATTTGGGTGAGCCAAAAAATAACGAAGTCCATGAAAAAGGACAAAGGTAAAAGTGTTTTATCCCGGACAGATTTCATGGCTATGGCAGATGCCGGGCACAAGGAAGGTGTTTTTCGGGAAGGCGAAACCCGGATTTTAAAAAATCTAATGCGTTTTGAAACTATAAAAGCCAAGGACATCATGACGCCCCGGACGGTTGTCCTCTCCGCTTCGGAAACGCAAACCATCCGCGAATTTTTTGATGAAAATCCAAAATTGCGCTTTAGCCGCATTCCGGTTTTTAATGAATCCCTTGATGATTCTCATTCCTATATTTTAAAAGATGAATTATACCTTGCTCTAATCAACCAGGAAGATGAAGCGCCTTTGAAGAAAATTGCCAGAAAAGGCGAAATCGTGCAGGAAAATACGCCCATACAGGAGTTATTCAACCAATTGATGGAAAAACGCGAACACATTGCTTTTGTCATGGATGAGTTTGGTGGGATGGCCGGATTGGTGACGATGGAAGATGTGATCGAAACACTCCTCGGTCTTGAAATTTTGGATGAAACTGATAATGTGGGGGACTTACAAGATCTTGCCCGTAAGCAATGGGAACAAAGAGCCAAACGATTGGGGATAATTCAATAGTACAATAGTACAATGGTACAATGGTACAATGGGCAATGATTTTTTTATTTGAAAATTGTATTATTGATATCGTGTATCCAAAGAAAACCGTTCCGGGTATTTTAATGGAATGGTTTTATAATAATCCATGATTTCTTTCATGTCTTTATCAATATCTCCGGAAGGATAGAGGAGTTTTCCCATGCCCGCTTTTTTATTGACGTGATCGAGGTAACAGAGGACAATGGGCACATTTGCTTGTAGTGCGATATAGTAAAAACCTTTTTTCCAATTTTGCACGGGCTGGCGGGTGCCTTCGGGTGCCAGAAAAAGAGTCAGTTCTTTTTCTTTAGAAAATAAGGAACTGAGTTGGAAAACCTGTCCGGCGCGTTTGCTCGTTCCATCCATTGAGTATCGATCAATGCCAATTCCACCCAAGGTTCCAAATAAAAGATTGTAGGGAAATTTCATCAATTCTCCTTTGATGGCAAATCTCGTTTTTATACCTAAATACCGAAATCCGGCCATGCCGATAAAAACATCCCAGCCGGAAGTATGCGGAGCGGCAATCATGACGGCTCGTTTGGATTCCGGAAAAACCTCCCGGCTAACTTCCCAGCCTATGATTTTTAAAAAAATATATCCTAACTTTCCTGCTATGTTCATTTGTTTTATAAAATGAAATTTAATTATTTTAGCAAAGTTAAAAATTCACTTAGAATCATAGCGGTGGCTCCCCAGATAATTTTGCCCTGAAAGTCATAATAGGGAACTTCTTTTAAAAGGATATTTTTAGAAATTTTAATATTCGTCAATCTCGAATTGTCAGGATGCTGAATATGAGCAAGCGGAATTTCCAGAATTTCGGCAACTTCCTTTCTATCCGGATAAAAGGTGGGTTCGGATTCACAAAAGCCATAAAATGGAAATACGTGAAAATTACTCACCGGAATATACAAATCTGTCAAAGGAGCCACCAGGTTCATATCACTTATCGGCACACCCATTTCTTCTTCTGTTTCCCGGAGAGCTGTTTCAGAAAGATCGGCATCAGTCGTTTCATACGCTCCACCGGGCAGGCTGATTTGTCCCTTGTGTTTGTCATTTCCAAAGCGGCTGGTCCGTTCCATCAATACAAAATGCCAATCGCTGCCTTTTGGGTACAATAATATGAGGACGGCCGCTTTTTTGGCATGAGCAGGGGCAGAGTCAATTTCGGGGATTTGCCGAACATTGTGAGCCATTTGGAATTGAGCCGGTTTTCCGGGCAGTGTTTCGTGTTTTTTTTGTTTTAGAACGTCAATCAGACCAAAATCCATAAAAAAGTTAAGATTTTCTTAAAAAAAGTGTTCCCAAAATGAAACATAGAGCAAAAATGACCGTAAGAATCATCAATACTAAGAAAGAGAACACTGATAAACGATCAGCATTTCTCCCCTTTTATAACACCACAACCTACCTTAAAGTCTTAACAAACGGCCATTTTCATGGGTTTTATGCCAATTTTTTTATATCCCATAAAATATCCCATGAATATGTGATGATGAAAAAAAGGGTCTCGCATCATCTTTGCTAATAAAATGTTAAGAAACACGGAACGATTGAATTGAAGGTTCAATCAATTTTTTAAACTAAATCCCCATAGTTATGTTTATTCTAATCGTTGCTTCAAGTATCCTTTTTGCCGGTTCTGGTATGGTTGTATTAACCAACTCTTTGACCCCGCGTGGTCGAAAGTAATAAGACATTATTCTATAGTCTCCTACAGATGAGATTATAGATGTAAGAAGGTTTTGATTATCTGTTTTTTTGTTTTTGGATGAGGAGAGAGTGAAAAAGTTCACTCTCTTTCTTTTTTTGTACAACAAACTCAATCAGTTTTCTTGCCTGTACTATTATGAAACAATTAATTTTTTATATAAAAAAACTACTCCGCACCTCCTTCCTCATTTTGAGCTGCAGCCATTTGTGCCGCATTTATTTTATTCAATTCCTTATCGATATAATACAAACTTTGTCCTCCGGTTCCGATGAGTTTTATTTTATCTAAAATGCCTCGCATTAGAGATTCCTCCTCTCGTTGTTCTTCCACATACCATTGTAAAAAGTTTAAGGTCGTGTAATCATCCGTTTCGTAGCAAAGGGCTACAATTTTATTAATGGCATTGGTTACTTTTTGCTCGTGGGCATAAACTTCCTCGAAGAGTTTTTGAGCAGAGTCGTATTCCTTGGAAGGTTGTTTGATAGCCGGGATGATGGCATGGCTATCCATTTCATTGACATAATGCACCAGGCGCATCATGTGTTCGCGCTCTTCTTCGGATTGGCGATACATAAACTGGGCGCAGCCTTCCATACCTTCCTTATCACACCAGGAAGCCATTGCTAAATAAATGAAAGAAGCAGTTCCTTCTAAGGCGATTTGATCGTTCAGGGCTTTTTCTATTTTTTTTGATAACATATTTTAAATTTAGTTTTGTAGAATTAATAAATTAGAATGTAACAAAACTAAATGCTTTTGGGATAGGAAAGGTTTAAAGGAGGAGAGATTTTTTCTATTTTATAAATAGTCTAAATAAAAGAAAGGACAGTATGGAAGGGATAAAAAAAGAGCGCAGACCAGTCTTCACCGATCTACGCCCACCTTTTCAAACAGTAAAACGATATTATAAAGATAAACTTTTTTCCTAACAGAAAAAACCTTTTTCTTATATTTTTAGCATTTAGTCCAAAAATGGGTAATCTTCCTGGACGTAGTTGTCTTTGTACAACTCTTCTGGTGTTGGGAGAGGAGAATTTTCTGCAAATTCTACCGCAGCCGCTACCTCTTCCTTTATGGCATCTTTTATTTTTTGGATGTCCTTTTCAGAAGCAATTTTTTGACTCAAAATCGCCTTTTCGGTCACTTTTACCGGGTCGATATCTTTGTATTCCTGTACTTCTTCCTTTTTGCGGTACTTACCCGGATCAGAAACGGAGTGACCTTTATACCTATACGTTTTCAATTCCAAGAAGTAAGGCCCTTTACCGGAGCGTGCGTGCTTAGTCGCTTTGGTAAATGCTTCATGAACAGTTTCCACACTCATTCCATCCACAGCCTCACTAGGCATATCGAAAGCAGCACCAATTTTATATAAATCGTGAACATTACTGGTTCGCTCCACCGAAGTTCCCATAGCGTAGCCATTATTTTCACAAACAAAAACAACAGGCAATTTCCAGGTCATCGCCATATTAAAGGCTTCGTACAAAGCTCCCTGACGGGCTGCCCCGTCTCCAAACATGGTAACGCAGACATTGTTTGTGCCTTTGTATTGTTCGGCCAGAGCGATACCGGCTCCTTGTGGTATTTGTGCCCCTACAATTCCGTTTCCACCGTAAAACTGAGTGGCTTTATTGTAGTAGTGCATCGAACCACCTTTACCCTTTACATTTCCGGTTACCTTTCCGTACAACTCCGCCATCACCTGATTGGCAGAAATGCCTTTTGCCAAAGCGATCCCGTGCACGCGGTAGGCCGTGATAATCGGATCCAAGGGCTTGAGTGCGGACATCATTCCGGCGGCGACAGCTTCCTGCCCGATATAAACGTGGCAAAATCCACGGATTTTTTGTTGCCCGTACATCATGAGGGTTTTTTCCTCAAATCTGCGAATAAGCAGCATCAGGCGATACCATTCTAAATAGGTTTTTTTAGAATATTTAGATTTTTTAACTGTTGTTTTCATTGATAACGTCTTAAAGTAAGTTGTAAAGTTAATGTGAAATGAAATAGGATCAAAATAAAAGACAAAAAGCCCCGATCAAAATCCTATTTTTGCACTATGCACCTGAAGGAAATAACATTGACGCATTTTAAAAACTACGATATTCAAAAACTGGAGGCAGGTCCATTCCTTAACTGCCTGACCGGGTTGAATGGAATGGGGAAGACGAATTTGCTGGATGCGATTTACTACCTGTGTATGTGCAAAAGCAATTTTAACCTCGACCGGGATACGCGGCAGTTTGGAAAGGAGTTTTTTCGGGTGGAAGGACATTTTGTAAGGAAAAATAAAGATGAAAAAATCGTATGTAAAGTAATTCCAGGCAAGAAAAAGGTGTTTGAGGCAAATGACGTGGCCTATAAAAAATTGTCGGAGCATATTGGGTTGTTTCCGGTGGTGATGATTCGGCCGGGGGATACGAGTTTGGCTTTGGAGGGAAGTGAAGATCGGCGCCGGTTTTTGGATAATACGCTTTGCCAGTTGGATGTGATTTATTTAAATCATTTAATTACGTATAATAAAATTTTAAAACAAAGGAATATTTACCTGAAAAGTATCCCTTATGGTTCCCGACCGAATGAACAATTATTGAAAACTTATGATTTGCAATTATTAGAACCAGCAAAATATATTCAGGTAAGACGAAGGGAGGGTCTGGAAGAATTGCGACCAATTTTTAATCAATATTACGCCCGGATTTCGGGAGGGGCAGAGCAGGTGGATTGCCAGTATCAAAGTAAGGTGGATGAAAATTTTGAAGCGCAGTTGGAAGCAGTACGGATGAAGGATTTGCAACTTCGGCGAACCACAGTTGGTATTCATAAAGATGATTTAATATTTAAATTAAATGATTATAATCTAAAAAAGACCGGGTCTCAGGGACAACTCAAATCTTATATTCTATCTATAAAACTGGCTCAGTACGAATACATTCGCCAACATAAAGAGGTAAAACCTATATTATTATTGGATGATATATTTGACAAGCTGGATGCCAATCGCGTGCGACAACTCCTGGAGCTTCTCCTGGAAAATGACTTCGGCCAAATTTTTCTGACGGATACTCATGAAAGTCGAACTACAGAAATTGCGGATTCACTGGAAAGAGATTATAAAAAATTTCATGTGGAAAAGGGGAGGATTGAGGAGAAGTAGGTTTTTTCAAG
>JAHDCK010000010.1:0-2198 GCA_020629915.1 Saprospiraceae bacterium | reverse complement strand
CAAGTTCAAGAGTCAAGATCAATGACGAGCGGGGCGAGCCTTTTTTCTTATATGTTTTTATGTGCCTTATATGGTTCTCAATTTTTAAACCACATCATGCATATAAGGTCATAAAAGATAGGCTTTGAATAAAAATAAATATAAGAAAAATTGTATTGTACTTGATCATGATCTTGTAAAAGGTGCAAAAATTGTGGATAACTTTAATTGACACCTGCTGTATTAAAATGTACCTTTGTGATATTGAATTTAAATTGTAAAAAAAGCAATAAGTGAAAGAGGCAAATGAAAAAAAGTTGGGGCAGGTCTTGAAGGAGTTAATGAATGCGCCACATCTCAAATCTAAATTTTTCCAATCTAAAATAAAGCACTCCTGGAAAAAACTCATGGGGGTTTCCATCGCTACCTATACTAAAAGTATTGCATTAAGAAAACATACCTTATATCTTCAAATTGAATCGGCTCCGCTCCGGCAGGAATTGTCCTACGCCAAGGACAAAATCAAGGAAATTCTCAACGAGGAATTAGGCGAAACCTACATTAAGGAAGTTGTGATCCGTTAACCGAAATCCCATTTTGGGAAGGTTCCTTGCTTGATTTTCTGCTAAATAAATTATATTTGTCCCGGAAGCAAATATAACAGAACAAATTATGCAGTTAAAAGAGCGGTTTGAGGCGTATTTGAAGGAAGTAAAGGTTAGTATCAAAAAAACCGAAACGTTTAAAAAACATTATCCCAAGTACCTGGAATACAAAAAGGTATGGGCTAAACTCAATAAAAAGCGAGTAGCTTTCGTTGTTGTGATGGGTGTTGGTATTCTTTTCTTAGCTACTTCATTATTAATTGATCTTGGAAAATTTGCCAGTGCCTCTATCGCTGCCTCCCGCGTTCCTCATGCCGCTTTTCCCGTCGTCTTGCCTGAGATGGCGTATGGCATTGAACTCACCGATAAAAAAATTATAAAAGATACAATTCGTCCCAATCAGTTTTTCTCCGATATGGTAAAAGGTTATGATTTTACCTTTGAAGCCATTGAAAATATGGCCAGAAAATCAAAGGACGTTTTTGATGTGCGTAGCTTGAGGGCGGGGAAGGAGTTTTCCGTTATTTCTTCTCCTGGGGACAGCTTAAATAAAATTGAATATCTCATATACGAACCAAGTCCTTATGAATATGTCGTATATGATTTTACGGATACGCTTTCTGTTTACAAAGTGGAGCATCCAGTGGATATTCAAATGACTTCTTCGGTCGGGATTATTGAATCTTCTCTCTGGAATGCGCTTGTTGGAAATGGAATGAGTTGGGAATTGGCTTCCAAGATGGAAGATGCCCTCGCCTGGTCGGTAGATTTCCATCATATTCAAAAAGGAGATTATTTTAAATTAATATACGAGGAAAATTATATCGAAGGGAAGAAAGTTGGGGTTGGAAATATCAAGGGTGCTTATTTTAATGCTTCCGGCACAGAGTATTATGCATTTAAATATAAAAATGACAAATACGATGGATTCTATGATGAAGAAGCTCGTCCTATGAAACGCGCCTTCCTGAAGGCTCCGGTAAAATACTCCCGCATTAGTTCTGGTTACAATCTCAGAAGATTCCATCCGGTACTTCGTCGGGTGAAAGCTCACTTGGGAACGGATTATGCTGCTCCAAGGGGAACGCCTATTATGGCCGTTGCGAATGGCGTGGTGACGCGGGCTTCCTACGGAAGAGGAAACGGAAAATACGTCAAAATCAAACACGATAAAGTGTATCAAACTCAATATCTCCACATGTCAAAATTTGGGCCGGGCATCAAAGCCGGGGTTCATGTCAAGCAGGGACAGGTGATCGGTTATGTCGGTTCTACCGGTTTGGCCACGGGGCCGCACGTTTGTTTTCGGTTTTGGAAGCACGGTCGCCAGGTAAATCATCGCCGGGAAAATTTCCCTCCGCCAGATCCAATGGCCAAGGAGGAAATTCCGGAGTTTAATAAAGTTCGGGATAAGTATAAGGTGCAGTTGGATGCATTGGCTAATCCTGAGATGCCGATGGCTAAATTAGAAAGTAAGGGCGATTCGGTCCGGGTGTTGCCATAGGTTAAGCAGGTAACCAGTTTTAAACCGACAAATTTTTATATAATTAAATTTTACCTAAGTAACCGGCCACAATAATCTTTAAAATACTTTGAACGATTTTTTAATTTCTT
>JAHDCK010000310.1:1809-5748 GCA_020629915.1 Saprospiraceae bacterium | reverse complement strand
AAGTAATATATTCATCCTCTGTTATATAATGAATTCCATCACTGTAATTATAATTACCAAAAATATTTGTATTATTTTTTCTAAAATTTAACCGGGCTCCAGAATTAAACTTCCCCTTGATGCCCTGAGAATGTCCCGCACTAACAGAACCATTAACGCCCTCGGTTTTGGGCTTGTTGGTAATGATATTTATTATGGCACCGCCCTGTGCTTCATACTTCGAAGATGGGTTAGTAATCACCTCAATATTTAATATATTTTCTCCTGACATGCTACTTAAAAGATTCATAATTTCCTCTGCGGATAACCGGGAAGGACGATTATCTATATAAACCATCGCTCCTTTTCCAAAGGCCCAGACATTGCCATTCATGTCCGTACGCACACCGGGAGCTTTGCTCAGAGCTTCCCAGGCCGAACCTGTTTGCGCCAGCACACTATGCTGAACATTAAAAATTAATTTATCTATTTTTCTTACAACTAAAGGTTTCTTTTCTGTAACCACAACTTCCGCTAATTCTGCCACCGCAGTCATTCTAATTAAAATATTTTCAATATTATTATTCAATACTTCAATTTCTTGCGAGGCCTCTTTATAGCCAACAAATGACGCTTGTACGATATAGGTTCCATTAGAATTTTCATTAAAATTAAACCCTCCGTTTTCGTCTGTAATTGTGCCGGCTACCAGAGAGGAATCTACTCCATTCAACAAAGCAACCGTAGCAAAAGCGACGGCCTGATTTTCATTGTCCATCACTTTCCCTGAAATATTTTGTCCTTGAATTATTCCAAACAGAAAGCAAAAAATTAAAGTTGTTGCAAAATTTTTCATTTTAATATTCATTCAGTTTTACAAAAAAGATGATTTATTTCTCCTTACAAAGTTGTGGGATTTATTCGGGCAGGTGGGTTAATCGCTGGTCAATGCAAGGTTAATGAACGGTTAACAGAAAGAAGGGAAACGAGGGAAACGCCCAGTTTTCAAGGGTTTTCGGGTCGCTGAGTTAATGAGTGGTTAATCCCACTCCTTTTCCTTTACAAGTCCACAGGAATGGTTTAAATTTGTATCAGGATGAAAACAAATCGAAAAATATTATTACTTGGATTGCTTTGTATGGCCGCGCTCCTTTGCTTGTCGGGAATACAATATTATTTAATCAATACGACTTATAACTATAAAAAACAGCAGTTCAAAAAGAAAATTCAGAAAGATGTCAATAGCATTTTAGATCGGAATGCAACACTTGACAGCCTTCAACACTTATCTCTTTTTAAAATATTAAAACATTCGGAGCATTACTTATTACTGAAAGATTCTATGCTCAAAAAAGAGCCGGATCATTCTCCGGAGCTATTGTATGATTTTTATAAAAAACTGGATCAGGAAAAAGAAAAAGTTCAAAAAGCACTTGAAGAGCCCAATAAAAAAATCAATGATCTTTATTCTAAAATACTCAACAAAAAATTAAAAGAAAAAGGAATTCCCTATGAAGTAGAAATAGGAGTATTATTAAATGACTTATTGGTTTTTTACACTTCTATTCCTTCGGATTCTGTGCAGGTGGATCGTTTAAAAATTTATCAGCGAATGCGGCAGTTTTATAAAACGAATCAACTCGACACGCTTTTATCTGCTAAAGATGATGAAGGCATTTGGGTACTTGGACAAAAATTAGATGAGGAAAAAGCCATTATGGTTAGCAGTGGAACCAACAAAAGCCGAAACTGGGAACGCAATGATGAAATGGAAATTCGTTCCCGCGCCTATTCTTCTGAAGTCATAAATGGTTCTAAAACATATATCAATATTCCAGGATGGGAGCGAATGGTGCTTCGGGAAATGCTCGGACTACTTGCCCTGGCCATTGGTTCGATTCTCGTTGTTATGCTTTTGTTTTGGTTGACTTTTAGAACGGCGATGCGGCAAAAGAAAATAGCAGATATGAAAACAGATTTTATAAATAATGTTACGCATGAGTTAAAAACCCCCTTAGCCACTTTGTCGCTTGCGACTCAAAGCATTCGCTCCGATGTCGTCCTGGCCCAACCTGAAAAAGTTCGGGAAATTGCAGAAGTGATTGAGCGACAAAATCAGCGACTTCAAAAACTCGTGGACCAGGTGTTGCACAATAGCATTTCCGCAGATGCGCTCAAGCTGGAAAAAAATCCAATTATAATAGAAGATTTTTTGCAAAAAATAGTATATGACTATCGACTAAGTGTAGAAGGAAAACCCGTAGAAATCCAGGTGGAAACAAGCAATAAAAACACAATTTTAAATATTGATAAATTTTATCTTTTTACAGCAGTAAAAAATATTTTAGACAATGCCGTAAAATACAATCCTAAACAGGTGGCTATTCATGTCAAAGGGTATTCAAATGGAAATGACTATACCATAGAAATACAAGACGATGGAATCGGCATCCCGAAGAAAGAGCATAAAAACGTATTTGAAAAATTTTACAGGATTTCTACAGGAGATCGGCATGATACACAGGGACTTGGATTGGGTTTGCATCTGGTTCAGCAAATTGTACTAGCGCACGGAGGAAAAGCAGGACTTCAAAGCAATCAAAAAGGAGGGTGCAATTTTATTATTCATATACCTAAAAACACTAAATAATGGCGCAGCGAATTTTACTGGTGGAAGATGATGTGGATTTCGGGAATATGCTTCGGCAGTATTTAGAGATTTGTTCCTACGAAGTGGCGCGGGCCATGAATGGAAAAGAAGCGCTCGAAATTTTAGAAAAAGAAAAATTTGATATGTGTATTTTGGATGTTATGATGCCGGAAATGGATGGCTTCTCCCTGGCTGAAATTGTCCGTAAGGATTTCCCGGGATTGCCCTTTCTTTTTCTGACCGCCAGAGTGATGAAAGAAGATCGAATCAAGGGATTGAAAATCGGAGCGGACGATTATATCACTAAACCCTTCGAGGCCGACGAACTCGTTTTGCGGATTCAAAATATTCTAAGAAGATCAAAAAAAGAAACAACGCCAATTGAGCAACCGACAACACAACAAATTGGAATATATACGTTTTACAAGGATAGATTTGAATTGGTTTCCTCAAAAAACACGTATCGACTGACAGAAAGAGAATCTGAATTATTGGGATTTTTAATATTACATAAAAATAAAGTCGTCAAGCGCGATGACATCTTAAATACCCTCTGGAAAGAAAGCGACTTTTTTACCGGGCGCAGCATGGACGTTTTCATTAGCCGCCTTAGAAAATACCTGAAAGAAGATAACAACATTTCTATAGAAAGCATTCGGGGAGTAGGTTTTATCCTAAAAGAAAGCTAAAATAATATTTATTTTTATATTTATTTCTTCCTGTTTAAAAAAACAGGACTGGAATTCTATTATTTAAAATTAAAAAAAAATATCATGAAAAAATCATTTTTTATTTTTGTATTATGGGTTTTATTTGTTTCACTGGCACACTTCGCCGTTGCTCAACCCGGGTTCCCTGAGACGCCTACACCACCTGAAACGGAAAGTACCACCAAAAGCAAACGGAGTAGAAGTTCTATTTCCATTTCCGAATCCGAAAATCGAATCCACCTAACAGCGTTTTTTACCAAGCAAAATGGAAAAACTAAAATGCTAAAAGAAGTGATTGAGGATCGGCTGGGCAAGGGGAATACTTCAGGCAATCAAACCGTCTGGACCACCCTACCCGGTTTTGAAGGATTAGAAAAATTTAATGTAGAACTGAGTGACGGCCGCTGCTCTCTCAGATACCGAAAGGAAAATTTCCGTGCCACCGAAGCTATTGAATTTTTAGTGGAGGAAATTGAGATTATTATTAAAGAGTGATTTAGTGGAGAGTGGAGAGTGTAGAGTGAAGAGTGAAAAGTGAAATTGTTTACTCTACACTTTTCACTCTCCACTTTTCACTCTCCACTCAAACCTTTGTATTTT
>JAHDCK010000310.1:0-1799 GCA_020629915.1 Saprospiraceae bacterium | reverse complement strand
ATTTAGTGTAGAGTGTAGAGTGAAAAGTGAAAAGTGAAATTGTTTCCACTTTTCACTCTACACTTTTCACTCTTCACTTTTCACTCTACACTTTTCACTTTTCACTCTCCACTCAAACCTTTGTATTTTTTAAAATCGAGCCAAGTATCTTTAGAAGTTCATTACAGTCTTCCAAAAGAGAATCTGCTAATTTATTTTCAATATATTTAGTACTTTTTAATAACCGAAGCCAATAATGGGTTTCTCTTGCTTCTTTGTACGCAATACTTATTTTGGCTTTAAAATCCCTTTTAGAATATCCGCCTTGTGCTTCTTCTATGTTAGCGCCTATAGAGGTGCCACTCCGAATGACCTGTCTGGCGATATCATAAAGAGAATGGGTTTGAATCAGGAATTGATGTAATCTCACCATTCGAATTGCAAATAAAAAGGATTTTTCAACTGCTGGACTTTTCATATTTAAAAAAACTGTTTTTATACCTTATAAAGGAATTCCCTGTATATAAGACGATTGAATTAAATAAATTTCATAAAATTCAACCCAAATTTTTCAAATAAACCTTAAAAACACCCAATTTTCAACTCTTCACTCTTAACTCCTCACTAAATCATTCTACACTCAATCACTCTTCATTGTAAAATTGTTATTTTTGCAAAAAATGTAAATTATGAACAATCCCTATATCAAATGGTTATTGCCCCACCTGTTATCCATTGTAGTTTTGTTGATTGCTGCACTGACCTACTTCGCGCCTATTGCCTTTTCCGGAAAGGAAATGAGCCAGCACGATGTGGTACACGCCAAGGGAATGTATGCCGAACTGGAAAAATATCAGGAACAGGAAAATCGCGAAATCCTTTGGACCAATTCTATGTTTAGTGGGATGCCGGCCTTTCAGATTTGGGGAGCCGATGGGGAGGATTTGAATTTTCTGGGTAAAGCAACTCGGAAGATATTTCAACTTTTCCAATCTATCAAAGTGCCTTATGCTTTGATGTTTGCCGTTTTCCTTGGGTTTTATTTGTTGATGATGAGTGTGGGGATGGACTGGAAATTTGCCTTGTTGGGTTCCCTCGCTTTTGGGTTGAGTACGACTTATCTCCTGCTACTTGAAGCCGGGCACTTGAATAAATTATTGACGATTGCCTACGTGCCGCCTACCCTCGCAGGGATTTTGATGGCCTTCCGGGGTCGCTGGGTTTTAGGGGGTGGAATTACCGCTCTTTTTACCTATATGCAAATCTCAGCCAACCACGTTCAAATTACTTTTTACTTTTTTATTCTTATAGGTTTTTTAGGAATATTTCACCTTGTAGAAGCAGCCCGCAACGGGAAATTTGATACGTTTATCAAAGCTGCCGGAGCCGTGGCAATAGGTGTTATTTTAGGTGTTTTACCTAATATTGTAAAACTGTGGACAACCAGCCAATACGCCAACGAAACCATCCGTGGAACATCCGAACTTGTAAAGGATGGAACAAAAAAAGATGGATTAGATAAAGATTATATATTTCAATATTGCCCGGGCAAGCTGGAAACCTTTAGTTTGATTATTCCAAACTTTATGGGTGGAAGTAGCGGACTTTCTTTTGCCTCTGATAAAAATAGTGCGACGGTCAAGCAATTGCGCTCCATGCCAAACGCCAACCAACTACTTCAAATGACCCGGCAGTACTGGGGGAATATGGCGTCTTCTTCCGGGCCGTTTTATTATGGTGCAGCCTTGTTCTTCCTTTTTGTTCTAGGTATGTTTACAATTAAAAATAATATATTAAAAGGATGGGCATTATTGAGTTTG
>JAHDCK010000309.1 GCA_020629915.1 Saprospiraceae bacterium | reverse complement strand
GCAAAGAAATCAAACTTAGTGACCTGAAAGGAAAACTTGTTTATGTAGATGTCTGGGCGACTTGGTGTGGTCCCTGCAAAAGAGAAATTCCCCATCTTGAAAAATTGCATCATGCTTATAGTGGAAAAGCAATAGAATTTGTAAGTGTGTCAATTGATGAGAACAAAGAAGCCTGGGAAAAAATGGTGAAGGATAAAAATCTGGTGGGAACCCAATTGCACATTGATGGAGCCTGGGAATCTACCATTACAAAAGATTATAATATTAATGGTATTCCAAGGTTTATGCTTTTTGATAAGGATGGAAATATCGTGGATGCGAATGCCGAACGACCTTCCGGGAAGATCAAAGAATCATTCGATGGATTACTGACAAGCATATAGGTTCTAATAAAATATATATTTTCAATTATAAAACAGGCCATATTCTAAGAATATGGCCTATTTTTATGGAGCAAAACACCAAACGGTTTCCTTTAAATGACCAAACGTAAAAAATCATCCCGCAAACAAGCCGCTAAAAACCCGGCAATTCAAAAAAAATCAAAACAGCCCTCCTATTCTCTGCTAGGCTGGCTCGCATTTGTATTTGGCTTTTTATTATATATACAAACTGTTTCTTATGACTATGTTCTGGATGATTACTCCGTCATAAAGGACAATTTTATCACGCAACAGGGATGGCCTGCTGTGGGCAAAATGTTTACGACGCATTACCGGGATGGTTATTGGCAAAAGAAGGGAACACTGTATCGCCCTCTCTCCAAGGCCATGTTTGCAGCAGAATGGGGAACCGCTCCCGACACGCCTGGTCTTTCTCACTTTATAAATATATTATTATATGCGCTGACTGGCCTGGTGCTTTTCCTATGCCTGAGACAGATTTTATTTAAATATAATATTCTACTACCTTTCCTGGGCACCTTGCTTTTTCTTGCACATCCCGCTCATGTAGAAGTGGTAGCCAATATCAAAAGCCGGGATGAAATACTGGCTTTCCTTTTCGGTTTTCTGGCCTTGCATTTTCTTTTTAAATACCTTAAAAACAACGATATAAAACTCATTGCAGCGAGCTTAGGCATCTACTTTTTGGGATTGTTATCCAAGGAGAGTGCTATTGTTTTCCTGGCTGTTTTTCCGTTGGCAATTTACTTCTTCTCCAATAAAAACTTAATTGAAAATATAAAACTTTCTGCATTATATCTGATTCCCGGCTTGCTTTTTATCGGGATTCGGGCGAGTGTACTCGGAAGCGTAAAAGGTCTGGAAGCTGTTTCGCATATTGACAACATGCTAGCGGCAGCACCGGACACGATGACTTACTATGCATCAGCTTTTGTATTATTAGGAAAATATTTATTTACTTTATTTGTGCCTGTTTCACTTGCCGCAGATTTTGGGTACAATCAAATTCCACTAGCCACCTTTGGCAACTGGCAAGCGATTCTTTCGCTACTAATTCATTTGGGATTATTGGGTTACGCCTTATATCAATTGAAAAATAAAAACATATTATCTTTTTGCATTTTATTTTATATTATAACAATGGCACTTAGTAGCAATCTGTTTGTGACTATTGGTACTTCTTATGGAGAGCGATTGTTGTATATGCCAGTGCTGGCTTTTTCGCTGGGGCTGGTTTATTTAATTTTAAAATATACAAAAACAAATCTAACCTCAACTCCTCTTCCTTTAAAAGAACTCTGGAACCAAAATAAAACGCCCATACTTATCCTTGGAATAATTATATTATTATTTTCTGCTCGAACCATTTTAAGAAACCCTGCCTGGACAAATAACAGAACCTTATATTTTACAGATATTCATACTTCCCCTAATAGTGCTAAGATGAATTACTATCATGGGCTGGAACTCGTCAAGGAAGCATTGGATGAAAAAGATCAAACCTTAAAACGGCAAGGATATGAAAAAGCCATCACAGCCTTTAATCGATGTATTGAAATTGTCCCGCAATATCAGGATGCCTTTGGGCAACTAGGATTAGCTTATTTCCGAATCGGTGATATGGATAACGCTTTGAAAAATTATGAGAAGGCTCTGGCTTATGACTCAAAAGATGCAACAGTATACAGCAATATGGGGATTATATATTTCAACAAAAAGAATATACAAAAAGCACAGGAGGTCTATCAAAAAGCAGTGGAACTCGATCCGCGCTTTGTAGATGCCTGGCGAAATCTGGGGACGACGTATGCTGTAACAAAACAGCATGACAAAGCTGTAGAGTGCTTTCGGGAAGGATTAAAATATGCCCCTAATAGTGCAACGCTCAATCACTATATTGCTATGTCTCTTCGTGATGGCGGAAGATCGGATGAGGCCAAACCTTATTTTGATAAGGCTTTTGCGCTGGACCCTAGTTTGAAAAAATAATTTAACTGTTATTTTTCTTAAATACGATATATTGATATTCAAGTAAGCCCGTTTTGAGCAAGGCTTGCTTGGAATATCCACCCTTCATATTTTTCCAATAGGGAGAGGCATCCATCCAACGCCCGGCTAAGAAAACCATTAAGCCTATCATTTTATCTCTAAATCGTCCGAGGTGCATTAAGGAAGTTAAATTTTTATTTTCTATAATTTTTAAATTCATATTTTCAGCAAGGTTGTTCAATTGATTTATTGTATATAAATTTCCAATCATCCAACCTGAACGGTAAGCCTGCAATTGCCTGACCTGAGTTTGGCTAATTTTTCCACTCGCTCCTTTTTGGGTTAGCATATCATCGATGAGAATTAAACGTCCGCCGGGTTTTAATTTTCCGGCCACCTGCTCAAAAAAGGCTTCCGCATCTGTTCCATGAACAAACGCTTCAATCGCATAAGCAATATCTGCCTTCGGTATCTCTCCCGGCAGCTTTTCAAAATTGGCTGCAAAAAAATGACAGTTTTTAATATTATTAAAACTATCCTTTGCTATTTTGATTTGCTCCTCACTGATAGACACACCATAAAAATCACACTCTTTTTTATAATTTTTATTTAAATAAAAAACACTCGCTCCCACCCCACAACCCAAATCTAAAACGACCTTAGCGTTTTTTTCTTTTATATGTTTTAAAATCAAATAATGCGAAAAATGCAAGGCTTCTTCCAACGTTTTTACGCCCTCTCCCCAAAGCGGTTGATGAATTACTTTTGTTCCTGCATTCTTACCAAATCGCAGAAATTTATTTGTATTTTTATTATAAAATTTTTTTACGTTTGAATTAGACATAATCAAAAATAAAAAACGGGATAGAGAATTTCTCCACCCCGCTTTATTGAAAGTATTTTATATTCTAAAAATATTATTGCTTTAAAAATCGCTGAACCGTCGCCTCATTATTATGAAACAAGGTAAAGTTATAAACACCTGTTGCCAAATCACTGGCATCCAATTCGTAAGTCAATTGGTCTCCTGCTTTTTCCAGCTCAAAAGCGCGAATCACTTTTCCAGACAAACTGGTAATTGTCACCTGCACAGAACCTGTCCATTCATTATTCAACTGAACCGTTGCAAAAGTCTTCACAGGATTTGGGCTGATAGTCAAATCCGTTTTTACCAATTCAACTTCTTCTGTATTGACAGGTCCATCATATTCATAAGCCCCCATATCCGTTTGACCAACTCTTGGATTTCCTTCCAGGTCAGTCGTCGGCGCACCTGCATCCACTCCGGCATCAATACACGGACTTCCCTGCATTAAATGAAAATCATCAAATCCAACAAACATTGGATCCAGGCCATTTAGGTCTGATCCCTGAGTCAGATAACTCACCATGGTTGCATCTCCATTTAGATTTCCTCCTAGTGAAGTAACTGTTGGTGCACCATCCTCAATGGCATAATGATCTCCAATATTCCCAAAGAGAATAGTATTTTGAATTTGCAAATCCGCAACAGAACCTTCGGTATCTGTCCATTGTGCAATACAGGAAGCCAAACTTCCGGAGTTATTGGCAAAAGTATTATTGATACTAGTCAGGGTCGCCAATTGACCGCCGGAAGCATTATTGGAAATCGCTCCGCCTGTTCCGTTAGCAGAACTATTAAAGTTGAAAACGGAATTCTCGATATGAACATCTGTATTGACGGAACTGATAGCGCCACCTTGTGATTCATTAGCATTATTGGATTCAAATATCGTATTGGTTATAGTACAATTAGCGATATCAACGGTATCCTCAGAAAGTGTAATTGCCCCTCCTGTCGGAGCATCGTTTTGAAGAAAAATACAATTGTCAATAGTAGAGACAACACCAGCGCTTATATTTATGGCACCTCCTGAATCATTCCCGATATTCAACTCAAATTCACAATTGGAAATATCTAGTCCACTGGTATCATCCTGAACAAAAATAACTCCACCAAAACGAGCATCATTAAATTTGAACTCCGTATTTTCAATCATTAATTGTCCTTGGAAACCACAAGTCAAAGCCCCCCCACTCGTAGCAGCGGAGTTACTGGTAAATGTACAATCCGAAACATTGACTTCTCCTCGCTCAGAATAGCAAGTCATAGCTCCACCCCAGCCACCTCCGGCGGCGTTTCCTGTAAATTCACAATCCATATAATCCGATTTGGCATTGGCATTAAAAACAGCTCCACCTGATCCTCCGGTTGCTTCGTTTTGATCGAAAACACAGTTTGTTGCGGTTATGGTTTTTACTTCCAACTCCCGACCGTCATTGTAAATCGCTCCGGCATTATTCCCTGAGTTTCCATCGAAAGTGCAATTAGAAAGTGTTACACCAGGAGTATTCCAGTTAAAATAAGCTCCTCCAAATCCTGCGGCATTATAGTTCCCGGTAAAGGTACAATTGTCAATCAAAGCCTGATCGCAACGCAGGGTATAAAGCGCGCCCCGATTAGTTTCGTTGGAAGTGAAGGCACAATCTGTTACCGTAACATTTGAAATAGAATTAAACATTGCTCCACCACATTGAGTCGTTGTACTGTTGGATTCAAAGGTAGAATTGGTCAGTACAGAACCACTAGCTCCACTACCTATAATATACATACCCGCACCGGATCGTCCCCAGTTATCTTCAAAGTGGCAGTTTTCAACATGAACCGGAGTGTTATAACTAAAAATACCTCCACCTGCTCTGTAAAACACAGCTGTATCTGCATCTGCCAGCGTGTTACCACCGGTAAACATCAATCCATCAAACCTCACAGTCATCATATTACTATCTACATGAATGAGGTGGATTCTGTTGTCCGAGCGGTTATTCATAAAATCACCAGGCGTATCATCTCCTTGAGCATCGCCTTCTATATGTGTGATATTTGTATTAAAATCTCTTTGATCCAAACTCGTTTCCGACCCGTCAAATCCTCCGTAAATATTTACGGCACCCGACACAAAATATCCATGCGTATTGGAAGCGACATAAGTTCCCTGCGCCACCCACAAATCGCCCGAAGCCGTATTATCCAGAGCCATTTGTAAATCGGTATAAGCATTTGCCCAGGAGGAACCGTCGTTAGCTCCGGACGCATTGGGATTTACATAGACCTGTGCTTGTGTTTGAAACGAACAGGTAAGAATTAGGGAAAGAAAAAAAATTGTGTAGAATAATTTTTTCATGGCAATAATTTTAGTTTAAATTTTAAATTTGAATAAAAATAGGCATTCTATATCAGATTTTCCGAAGAATACATTCAAAATGCCGTACACTTTACAATTTTGAAATTGTGTTTATGAAGTACGTACAACAAACTAATTGAGATTAAATAATTAACCG
>JAHDCK010000308.1 GCA_020629915.1 Saprospiraceae bacterium | reverse complement strand
TATATCATCAAAATGAAGGAAACCACCTGTAAAATTGATCAGGTGTCGGAATGTACTATTCTGATTTTTCCAGGTTCCTTTTACTTCAACCTGATCCAATTCAGCAGAATAGAAATCCAGAAAATTATAACTATCGCTTTTGGCTCCATTGGGAATCGCTTTGGGTAAGTCCTGGAGCATACACCGACCATGCCTGTTTAAGTGGTCAATTTCGTAATCTTCATATCGTTGGATGGTGGCTCTCAAATTTTTGTTGTAGTGTTTGGCGAGTGGATGGAACGGCCTGACCTTTTTATTTTTTGAATCCCAATCGTCCGGATGGATGTAAATTTTGGTTGAAAAATATCTGTATTGTAAATTTTGATAGGCTTTGACCTGAACCAAACCCGTCCCTTTCTTATTTAGTCCGTTCCGACCAAATACGAGCGTGAAATCAATTCTTTTGAATGACATCTTTTGAAATTTTAAGCGTGAAAAAAATCACAGCACTTCAAAATAAT
Source organism: Saprospiraceae bacterium (assembly GCA_020629915.1). Classification (GTDB taxonomy): domain Bacteria; phylum Bacteroidota; class Bacteroidia; order Chitinophagales; family Saprospiraceae; genus JAHDCK01. Next base: position 5,256 of record JAHDCK010000308.1, on the reverse strand, counting down.
GCCATAAACAGGGCAATAAATGACCCAAACGACGGTAAACCGCATGGGTAAAGGATTACACTTTAGGACGTTCCTAATCTGTAATCCCTTAACAGCAAATCAATTAATATTTAACAACACAAAACGAACACTATTAATAGGTTCATTAGTGACCCCGGGAGGATTCGAACCCCCAACCCTCAGAGCCGAAATCTGATATTCTATCCAGTTGAACTACGGGGCCGGCTGAGGAAGCTGCTGCAAAAATACGCAACATTACCGACTAAACAAATCTCTTTCAAAGGAAGTTCCGATTACTTGGGTTTCCAGTCTTTTTGTTTGATATTTTGACCCCAATAACCGCGAATAAGCAATGGAATCCAACCCAGCAGGGGAATAAAATAGGCAATCGTAATCGGATTTCTAAAAATAAACCGGAATATCGCCCCCCAACCCAGGTACATCTCGACGGGTTTCTCCGGATTTTTGTTGTATTGCCGCTTGAAATCCTCGAATAAAAATGGCCAACCTAGTGGCGTATAGTACGGAAATTTTGATATGTTTTTCCAGGCCAACCGCCAAAATTCTCCCCACTTAAAGGGTTGTTGTCCATATTGCTCAACGGCTTCATCCAACTCCTCCTGCATTTGCTGATGAATTTTTTGACGAATTTCATATATTTCTTCCTCTGTTGTTTCCTCGTAAGGCTTTTCCAGCCATTCGTAGGGGCGGATGCGTTTGCCTCTCACAAAAATCAACTTTGCCGGAAATCCCATATAAAAAATCCAAGGAAATAATAACAGCGGAATTATAATTATACCTATAGGAAAAAACGGAATACCAATCTTTTTTACCAAGTTGTTGATCCAGTCAAAACTATACGTATAAGGATTGAGATATTCGGCATTGACGGTAGCATAAGGAACAATGTCCGTTTTGTATTTCAAACTCATCCGAATAAAGGAAGTCGCAAATTTTTGCAGTTGGTATTTGCGGTTGAATCCCTTCCCAATGCCCGGCACTCCTTCCGGATAAAGTAACAGGTTGGAATGCGGATACTGCATCATCGTCTCAAAATTCAGAAAAGTGGCATCTATGCCTCCGGCCTTTTTCCAGGCATTTTGAATTTGATAGGGATTCATCAGGGTGGTCATGGAAAGCATCGGAGCCACCAGGGCACGAGGCGTTTTTGTATGATCGTAATCATTCTCCCGAAACATTTTGACAATAAACATCATCGCATCCCAGGGGAAAGACATCCCGGAATGATTGCTCGCCAAAATGACCGGATGATCCGGATGATTCCGCTCAATGGGTTCGTCAAATCCAATAAGCTCTGTCCTAAAATAGACATCATCCAACAGATCCAAAACAGGGTTTGCCAAACTTTTACAAAAACTAACATCAAAATACTCATGATATATTTTCTTGTTAAGGTAAATTCGCTCTAAATGTTCTGGTAATGGGCGGCTCATGATTTTGTTTTTTCTAAAGTAGTTAAAATTTAAATCCTTTGGAACTATTCCACCAAAAATTAATTTTAAATAGTACTTTTACATTAGAATTTTAAACAATTAAACCCGATTTTCCTCGTGACTTTTTACCGACTAGCTATCTTTAGCCTCGTTTTATTATTCTGTTTTTCCTGTAGAAATAAGGAAGAACAGGGCACTCGCCACGAAATTATTTCTGTCCATACTGATCATAGCAAACACGATCATGCTGGTCACGATCATACTATGGATGAAATTGAAGCTCCTGAAAACACCAAACGCGAAAACTGGCAAAAACCTAATGCTATCATCGGTAACTTTGATATGAGTGAAAAGGTGGTGGCAGATATTGGAGCCGGTACAGGTTATTTTACTTTTAGAATGGCTCCCGCTGTAAAAAAAGTGATCGCCATCGATGTAGATGAAAGAGCACTAAAATATATAAATGAAAAAAAGGGATTACTTCCTGATAATTATGGTGATCGCATCGAAACCCGTCTGGCAGAGTACCACGATCCCAAACTCAAAGAAAAAGAGGCAGATTTTGTATTACTTGTGAATACTTATTATTTGATTCAGGATAGAATTTCGTATTTTAAAAATCTTTATAAGTGTGTAAATGATAATGGCCAACTCGTTATCGTAGATTATAAAAAAGAAGACTTCCCAATCGGACCGCCTACCAAGGATAAATTATCTGCAGAAAAAGTAAAGGAAGAACTGACTACCTGTGGATTTAAAGAAGTTTCTATTGATAAAAATTCACTGGAATATCAATATATCATCACTGCTGCCAAGTAAATTTTATTCCAAAAGTTTTTCTAATCGAATACCTCGTGATCCTTTTATTAGAAAATACGTATTATTAAAATTTTGTTTTGAAAACCATTCTCGCAACTCCGTTACATTATTGAAATGAATATTTTCCGTGTTAGCAATCTTCTCAAATTCACTTCCCACTAATATAATTTTATTAAAATTCAAGGCAGAACACAACTCGACAATTCCCTCATGTTCCTCCTGACTCACATCACCCATTTCCAGCATATCGCCCAGAATAACCATCTTATCTTTTTCTGTATTTATAGTAGAAAAATGCTCCAGAGCATTCTGCATACTGGTAGGGTTAGCATTATACGCATCTAGGATAAACGTATTCGTTTCTTTTTTTATAACTTGAGAGCGATTGTTTTTTGGAATATAATTTTCAATTGCCAGTATAATTTTTTCATCCGGGACACCAAAATGCTGTCCAATAGCAATGGCAGTTATAATATTATTATAATTATATTTTCCTGGTAAATTTGATTGAACCAATTGTCCTCCAAACTCAAAAGTAACATTAGGCTGTGAAGCGATAAGTTTTGAAGGTTGTCCATTGAAATAGGGGAGAGTCACAGCATTGTCCGGCAATAAATCCCATAAATACTTTTCATCTTTATTGACAAAAATTTTGCCTTGGGTTGATGCGAGAAACCGATACATTTCCGATTTGGTTTGTTTGACTCCTTCCAAACTCCCAAAGCCTTCCAAATGCGCTTTGCCTATATTTGTAATCAACCCATGTGCGGGTTCAGCTATTCGACAAAGCATATCAATTTCTCCAATATGATTAGCTCCCATCTCAATGACGGCTATTTCAGTATCCAAAGGCATGTTCAACAAAGTCAGCGGAACACCAATATGATTATTAAAATTTCCTTTCGTGAAATGCGTTTTAAAATGGCTGGACAACACTGCACTCACCAACTCTTTTGTAGTGGTTTTTCCGTTCGTCCCCGTAATGCCAATTACAGGTATATCAAATTGCCTTCTGTGATAAGTCGCCAATTTTTGCAAGGTAGCTAAAACATCCTCCACCAAAATAAACTGATTCCCACCAAAATAATCCACCTCATCAATAACCGCGAAACCAGCCCCCAAATCTATAGCCTTAGCCGCAAATTCATTTCCATTAAAATTCCCCCCTTTCAAGGCAAAAAACAACTGCCCGGAATCCACCTTTCGACTATCCGTAGTTATACCAGATGATTGAAGATAAACCTCATATAATTTTTCAATATCCATGTTCTATAATACTTTATGGAAAATAACAAGCCCAACTTCTCCTCTGTGCAACTCTGTGGTAAAAAAACGCGCCCTGCTCGTCCGTCCTCTGTGCAACTCTGTGCCCTCTGTGGTAAAAAACGCGCCCTGTGCTTCGTCCAAAAAAAGTAAGTTTCCCCCTCAAAAAAAAGCCTTTCCGAAAATCGAAAAGGCTTTTTATTTCAAATAAAAAGAAACTATTTAAATTTCCTCTTAACTTTCTTAGGTTTCTTGCGGAACATATTTCCACCAATCTTAGAATCCTGCTCAGGCGCACCCGTTCTGGTCATAGCACATCGGAATCCCAAAGTACGATCCGCTTGTGTTTCCTGACGCCATCTTCTCGCACCCGGTGCACACCAAAATGCTCTGTCCGCCCAGGAACCACCCTTAATCACACGTGATTTATTATTGATAAGCGTTGTTTTACCATAATTATAATTCACTTCAGACTCCTTATCACCATCCAGATAATCCAACACATTACCACGCTTGTAATTTTCACGGTGGGCAACATCCTCATCTTTTACTTCCGTATAACGAATTCTACCCAGTGAATCTTTCTCTACAATATCTCCATTTTCATCCACTACGCGCTCCATAAAAATATTACCCCGGAATGGATTCAAGTCCTGGTTATCGACATCTTCAAGTGTCAGATTGGTCAATGGACGATAAACATCCAACGTCCACTCACTTACGTTTCCGGACATATTATACAAGCCAAAATCATTCGGAAGGAAAGAACGCACAGAAGCAGTAATGTGCGCATTATCATTCAGTTTTCCGGCCATACCCATGTAGTCACCACGGCCTCTCTTGAAGTTAGCTAACATTTTTCCCTGATCACGGCCACGTTTTTTATAACGCATCGTGTTGCCATCCCAAGGATATAATCTTCGGTCAGAGATTCTTTCATCCTTTTCATAAGTCTGATTGCCCTGAAGAGCAAGAGCAGCATATTCCCATTCCGCCTCAGTTGGCAAACGGTAAGAAGGCAACATAATTCCATCCTCAAAACGAACCGGACGTTCTCCACCTCCAGGGCCTCTGTTTTTCAGATTTTTACGAACATTTCCTTCGTATTGTCCTACGAGGTAGGCTTCTGTATTAAAGTTATCTTCTCCTTCCTGCTCTGGATTTGGATTTAAAATTCCTTTTTCGATGAGAATCATTTCATTAACGCGATCCGTTCTCCATTTGCAGTATTCATTGGCCTGATGCCAGTTTACACCAACTACTGGATAATCATCATAGGAAGGGTGGCGGAAGTAAGTCTCCACGAATGGCTCATTAAAGGCTAACTCTTCCCGCCATACCAAGGTATCCGGTCTGGCAGCACGGGTAACTTCGGGATTAGTATTCCCAAAAACGCGGCCTAACCAATACAGGTATTCTTTATAATCAATATTGGCCACTTCGGTTTCATCCATATAAAAGGAAGAAACTGTTACCCGGCGGGGAATATTATTCCAATCCATCATAACATCCTGATCGGTAATACCCATAGCATAGGTTCCACCTTCTACTAAAACGAGGTTAGGGCCAGTGGCTTGACCTTCATAGTCATTGTTTTTTTCAAAACCACCCCACTTTTCGTCATTATAAGCCCATCCGGTAGTAGAAGAACGTTCTTTTTTTCCGCAGGAACTCAACATAAGCAAGCTCAAGGCCAGCACAACACATAAATTCAGCAACT
>JAHDCK010000307.1 GCA_020629915.1 Saprospiraceae bacterium | reverse complement strand
CCCTGCTTGTCGCTCAAAATAATGATGTATTAAAAATTTTAAAATTAAAATAATTGTTTAAATATTATAAATATTATCTTTTTTTAATAGTTTTTGTTTCCGCTTGTACTAATGAGGAGAAAGAAAACACTATTTTAAAACCCACGCTTTTTTCTGATCTCCCCGTCTCAAAAACAGGCGTTGATTTTGTTAACAATATCTCCAACTCAAAAGATTTTAATATATTTAATTATAGAAATTATTATAATGGTGGCGGCGTGGCGATTGGCGATATTAATAATGACGGACTGGCTGATTTGTTTTTTACCTCTAATCTCGGAGCTAACAAACTCTACCTCAACAAAGGCGATTTTCAGTTTGATGATATTTCCCAAAAGGCAGGAATCGAACTCCCGGAAAAATGGAGTACTGGTGTAACAATGATAGATATTAATAATGATAATTATCTAGATATATATGTCTGCAATGCCGGGTATCAAAAAGGCAGTGATCAGAAAAATGCCCTCTTCATCAACCAACAAAATAATACCTTCACGGAGGAAGCAGAAAAATATGGCCTGGCTCAAAACGACTACTCCACCCATGCTGCGTTTTTTGATTACGACCGGGATGGGGATTTAGATGTATATTTATTAAATAATAGTTTTATTCCTGTGAATACACTAAATTACAGTAATAAAAGAAACCTTCGGGCGAAAGACTGGCCGGTGGCTGAATTTTTGAAAGGCGGCGGCGATAAGTTACTGCGAAATGATGGAGGCACTTTCAAGGATGTGAGCGAGGAAGCCGGAATTCTCGGTAGCTTGATTGGCTTTGGTTTGGGGACAACCGTAGGCGATGTCAATAACGATGGATTTTTAGATATCTATGTTTCAAATGATTTCTTTGAACGTGATTATTTATATATAAACAAAGGAGATGGAACGTTTTCCGAAGAACTGGAAAACCGGATTCGTCATCTCTCCCACTCTTCGATGGGGGCAGATATGGCCGACATCAACAATGACGGGACACCGGAAATTTTCGTTACGGATATGCTACCGGATGATGATTACCGTTTGAAAACTACTTCTACTTTTGATAATATCAATCTCCGAAAACTCAAGGTGAAAAATGGGTTTTACAATCAGTTCATGCACAACACGCTTCAGCTAAATGATGGACGTGGGCAATTCTCGGAAATCGCTTTTTATAGTGATGTGGCGGCTTCGGATTGGAGTTGGGGCGCACTCATGTTTGATGCGGATAATGACAGTTATAATGATCTTTTTGTTTGTAACGGCATTCTAAACGATGTCATTGATCAGGACTTTATCGACTTCTTTGCCAATGATGTGATCCAAAAAATGGTACTGACCGGGACTCGTGAAAAAGTGGATTCTATTATCAATAAAATGCCTTCTGTTCCTCTTGTAAATAAATTTTATTTAAATAATAAAAAATTAAAATTTAAAGAGTCTGCCCAGGCTTTGGGAATCACTAAACCCACTTTTTCCAACGGTGCAGCTTATGGAGATTTAGATAATGACGGCGACCTCGATCTAGTCGTTAGTAATGTCAATCAGGAAGCACAAATTTATAAAAATAATAGTCAAAATAATTTTATAGGTTTTACCTTAAAATATAAAAATTCTAATATAAATGGTGTTGGGAGTAAAATTCAACTCTGGCAAAATGGCAAAACTTTAATGCGTGAACTGATTCCTTCAAGGGGATTTCAGTCTTCAGTAGATTATAAAATTTCAATGGGTTTGGGAGCGGATGGAATCATAGATTCTGCTGTTGTAATTTGGCCGGGAGGAGAAAGACAATTGCTCGATAAGTATAAAACTAACCAATATAATAAAATTATTTTTGAAAAACAAAAAACCCTTGCCACCCAAAAATCTATTTTAAAAAACTCCTCTGTTTTTACCTCAGTAAAACATTCATTCCCGGAACACATGGAAGATGATTTTATAGATTTTTATTATGAAAGAAATATCCCCGTGGAGTTATCTAAGGAAGGGCCTTGTCTGGCCAAAGGAGATTTTAACGGAGATGGGTTGGAAGATTTATACCTGGGAGGAGCAGCCAATCAAGCGCCTGTTTTATATAAAAATACAGGAAGTGGATACACGCCTCATCAACAAACGTATTTCGATAAATTTAAAGCGTTTGAAGATACTTACGCCGTCTTTTTTGATTGTGATGGAGATAAAGATTTGGATTTGCTCGTGGCTAGTGGTGGCAACAATGTTACGTATAAAAAACGGGCTTTTCGAGATCGTTTATATATAAATAAAAATGGTTCATTTGAAATTGAATTAAATTTTCTGCCGCCTGTTTCTCTGAATACCTCGGTCATTCGTCCGCATGATATTGATGGGGATGGAGACTTGGATCTCTTCGTTGGTATTCGCTCGATACCAGGAGACTATGGCGTGAGTCCCGGAAGTTATATTTATTTGAATAATGGCAAAGGACGATTTCTTGATGTGACCAAAACAGTTGTTCCGGAATTAAAAATGGCCGGGATGATTACCGATGCAATTTGGGCGGATGTCCTTCCGCAAAAAGGAAAAGAGCTGATCCTCGTCGGCGAGTGGATGGCTCCGAAAATTCTGGCATTTGATAAAGTTAAATTTGAAATTGTCGAATCTGAATTATCCAAATATTCTGGTTGGTGGCAAACGGTTCGGGTTTTAGATATTGACAAGGATGGAGATTTGGATTTGCTCCTGGGGAATATGGGCGAGAATTTTTACCTGAAAGCCAATGAAGAAAATCCTCTCCTGCTATGGATCAATGATTTCGATCAAAATGGTTCTATCGAAAAACTTATTACCCAGCAAACGGAAGGAGAGGTTCGTCCCGTGATGGTCAAGCGCGACATGGTGGATCAACTCCCCCACCTCAAAAAAGAAAGTTTACTTCATGCGGAATATGCCGTGAAATCGATGAAAGATTTGTTTCCTAAAGAAGCGCTTCAATCCAGTATTATTAAAAAAGTAAATTATATGTCTTCTGCAATTGCATTGAATGAAGGAAACGGACAATTCAAAATGATCCCGCTCCCAGAAGAAGTTCAGCTCTCCTGTGTCAATGCTATTTTACCCTTGGATGTCAATAAAGATGGTTTTGAAGATTTGATTATAGGTGGAAATAACGAATATTTATTACCTCAATTTTCTTCTTTAGATGCTTGTGCCGGAAAGTTGTTATTGAATGATACAAAAGGACATTTCACCTTTGTGAAAAATGCCAGTTCCGGGTTAAATTTTAAAGGTGTTGTCCGGGAACTAGATATTATTTCTTATAAAAATAAACCTCATGTTTTGACTTTGATTAACAATAAAAAACCGCAGTTGTATTCGTTTTAAAAAAATTAACTGCAGAATAATAAAAAACGAATTGTCATTTCGAGGCTTGCCGAGAAATCTTCTCTATGAAGCGAAGAACAGATGTTCCCTGTTAGTACTTTATAGGGAACTTGGGAATCAGTTTCCATTTCCTAGAGAAGATTTCTCCTTTCGTCGAAATGACAAATATGTTTTTTTTTAAAAACCAATAAGCCTGCAACACAAAGAAAAACAAAAACCATGAAAAATATTTTATCCATCACCCTCATCTTTGTACTTCAAATTGCAATCGCCCAATCCGCCTGGGAAGTCACGGCCGACAAAATCGATCCCAACAACTACTACGGCGTGACGGTCGCCAATGGTGTGACAGGCATCGTCTCCTCTCCCAACCCCATGCAAGTCGCTGATGTCGTCCTGAATGGAACTTACGATTATTACCAAAGAGGAAGGGTTTCTAATATATTAAAAACCTTCAATCATGTCAACATGGAGTTACGGGTAGATGGAGAAGGTGTGAATAAAAATAATATTCAAAATTATAAACAAACTTTGAATATGAAAGAAGCCGCCCTGGAAACCTCCTTTGATTTTGGCAATAAGGCTTCCGTCAAGACAACTATGATGGCACTCCGGCATCTCCCCTACACCGCTATGATTATGGTTGAAATAAAAGCGAAAAAAAATATAACGGCTACGCCTATTTCTATTATCGAAGCCCCGAACCATTTACAGGACGTTCGAAATTATTATGCGGAAATTGATCGCCCGCATGTGCTCATCCCCTTGATGACTTCCGTTGGATTGAGTCCTTCCGGTCGGATCAAAGTGGCCGCTTCCAACAGTTTTATTTTTGAAGAAAAACACGGCAACGAACCCGACCTCATTCACGAGGATTGGCATTATAATATGCACCTCACTAAGTTTAATAAAAAAATAAAAGCGGAAGAAACATATACGTTTTCTATTGTTGCATCTGCTTGTTCTTCCGTACAATACGAAGACCCGCACAACGAAGCGGAACGCCTGAGCATCTACGCCATGCTCGAAGGCAAGGAACGTTTGCTCAATCGCCACAAAGCTGCCTGGGCAGAATTGTGGAAGTCAAATGTCACCATCGAAGGCGATGAGGACGTCACCCGCGATATTCGTTTTGCCCTGTATCACCTGTATTCTTTTGCGCGGGAAGGAACAGCATTTTCACTTTCCCCGATGGGACTTTCCGGCCTGGGTTACAACGGTCATGTTTTCTGGGATACGGAATTGTGGATGTATCCGCCCTTGTTGATGTTGCAACCGGAGATTGCCCGTTCGCTTTTGGAGTATCGCTTTGAGCGATTGGAAGCCGCCAAACAAAATGCTTTTGCACATGGTTATCAGGGCGCCATGTTTCCTTGGGAATCTGCGGAAGACGGATCAGAGGACACGCCGGTTTGGGCATTGACGGGTCCGTTTCAGCATCACATTTCGGGATGTATCGGATGGGCTTTTTGGAAATATTACGAGGTGACGCAAGACAAAGTTTGGCTGGAAGAAAGAGGCTATCCCGTGCTAAAAGAAATTGCAGATTTCTGGGCGAGTCGGGTGGATCGCAATGGACCCGGCCAGTATGATATCATCAATGTTGTCTGTGCCGATGAGTATGCGGAGAATGTAGATAACAATGCTTTCACCAATGCAGTGGCCATTTTATCTTTACAATACGCAACCAAAGCGGCGGAGGCTCTTGGCAAAAAAGCGAACCCCGACTGGAATCACGTAGCGGAAAATATTCCTATATTAAAATTTTCTGATGGGGTCATCCGGGAGCACGCAACCTATAACGGCGAACAAATCAAACAGGCGGATGTCAACCTCCTTGCCCACCCGCTTGGCATGGTGACAGATGAGAAACAAATCAGAAAAGATTTAAAATATTACGAGCCGGTTATGGACTCCCGAGGCCCGGCAATGGGATTTGCTATTTTATCTATTTTGTATAATCGATTGGGAGAAGCGAATAAATCATCAGAAATTTTTTCATATAGTTATAAAAGAAATGAAGTGCCGCCCTTTGGTGTGATTTCTGAAACGGCGGGAGGAACAAATCCCTACTTTGCGACGGGAGCGGGTGGCATGTTGCAAGCAGTGCTATCAGGTTTTGGCGGGTTGAAATTTGTGCCGGACGGCATTGAACAGATCGATTCTTCCATCCCCAAAAAATGGAAAAAGTTGACGATTACCGGAGTGGGGAAAGAAGGAAAAACATATACGGTGGAATAGAATACTTTAATCTTTTTTTTGTCATCTCGAACGAAGTGCTAACCCACCCGCTTTGCGGTAAACCAGAATTATCTGGTTTATCTCTACGAAGCGAAGAACAGAAGTTCCCTGTTTTTACATCCAGAGGTTTCATAGGAAGCCGTTCTCTATTTCGTAGAGAAGATTTCTCGGCAAGCCTCGAAATGACAAATATATTTTTCATTTTTATAAAATTGTATCGCAGACTT
>JAHDCK010000306.1 GCA_020629915.1 Saprospiraceae bacterium | reverse complement strand
AGGCTTTTTAACGCCGCCTAGGTAAAAAAGAACAAGTATAGTTGTGTACTTTATTATTTTCTCATCCCTAAGCTAGTCGTCTTACTTTTTATTTATAGAAAACCAAAAGTTAGTATTGTAGAATAATAATATAAGATAGTTTTAATTTTTTGGGTCTGGAATTTTACCTCCTGCTAAGAATGATAATATAATTCGATTGAATATTTAAATGAAAAACATATTAATTATTATATTTTTTATAACGGCAAATCCAGCTTTTGCACAATTATCCGATGCCGAATTAATTGATACCCTTCAAAGAGATGTATTTAAATATTTTTGGGATTATACTCATCCTGTATCAAAACTTTCCAGAGAGAGAATCCATGAAAATGATTTGTCTTTTGACCAAAATACAATTGCTATTGGTGGCTCTGGCTTTGGATTTTTAAATATAATTTTAGGAATTGAAAATGGTTTCATTACAAAATCCGAAGGCGTGGCACATTTAAATTTTGCGCTTGATTTTCTTGAAAATGCGGATCGGTTTCACGGCGCCTGGCCACATTGGATTAATGGAAATACAGGGGAGGTGATACCTTTCAGCCCCTTGGATGACGGAGGGGATTTGGTTGAAACTGCCTTCCTTTCTCAGGCTCTAATCGTTATCAGGGAATATTTTAAAAATGGAAATGCACAGGAACAACTTTTAGCGCAAAAAGCAGATTTATTGTGGAAAGGAGTGGAGTGGAATTGGTTTACAAAAGGGGAAAACGTTTTATACTGGCACTGGTCGCCTAATTTTAACTGGCAAATGAACTTTCCAATCCGTGGATACAATGAAGCATTAATCGTCTATCTTTTGGCAGCCTCCTCGCCGGATTATTCAATTGCTGAGGAGGTCTACCATGAAGGGTGGGCGAGAGACGGCCTCATCGTTTCGTCTGGCAGTCAATATAATATTCCGGTGATTTTTAATCACAACGGTGCTCCCGGAACAGTGGGACCCTTGTTTTGGGCGCATTATTCGTATTTAGCTCTTGACCCTCGGGGATTATCAGATAGTTATGGGAACTATTGGGATGTTGTCAAAAATCACACAGAAATTATATATGAATATTGTTTAGAGAATCCAATTCAGTATTTGGGTTACAATGAAAATTGTTGGGGGTTGACGGCAAGCTACTCCAGAAATTCGGATGGCACCACGGGATATGCAGCTCATCAGCCCAACAATGATAAAGGAGTGGTTACCCCAACTGCTGCCTTGTCTTCAATGGCATATACTCCTGCGGAGTCATTAGGTTTTTTGCGATATTTATACGAAGATACGCAAGGAGCTTTTTTAGGCATTGCAGGACCTTATGATGCCTTTTCCCCCCACTATTCATGGAAAACCGAAAGGTATCTGGCGATTGATCAGGGAACAATAGGCCCGATGCTTGAAAATCATAAAACCCAATTATTTTGGAATTTATTTATGAGTGCTCCCGAGATAAAACAAGGTTTACAAAATCTGGGCTTTACATCTGCAGAACATGACTTGACAACTGTAACCAGGGATATTATCCAAAACAAAATCCAAATCTTTCCAAACCCCGCAGCTGATTTTTTAAACATAATTTCTAATACAGAAACAAATGGGTTGGAATTTCGGATTATTGATAACTTGGGAAAGGTTGTTCTTTTAAATTATATAACTGATAAGAATATGATTATAGATATTAGTAGTCTTTCAAAAGGAGTATATTTCATTACAATTGACAATCAATTTATTAAACAGAAACTAATAAAAATGTAATCTTGCAGCTTATATTACATATAACTTATAATAATAGGTAGGGTTTGAGAAATGTTATTACAAATGAGATTAAAAACTGGCCTGCTGATCAATTTCCTGTTCCTTTAATCATCTGGGCAACTGAATTTTCAAGACTTACTTAAGCATGCTCTAAAACGATTTGTAAGTTTCAAGTCGTTTTTTTTATTCCCCAACCCTGCCATTTTACCATTCAGAACATATTTCCTACCATTCAGAACATCAGCGGCAAAAAAATTGGATTCAAAGCTTGGTTCCTCCAAATTTGGGGCTGAGGAGAATGCTGAAAATCCTAAACAGAGTAGGCGAAACTTTTTAAAACCAAAATAATGAAAAATGTAAAATTCATTACCACTTCATTGGCCATGGTATTTGCCATTTTGGTCAGTAGCGTATTGTTTACTTCTAACACGACGCTGGAGCAGTCGAATCAGGAAATGATTACCCAATTGTCATCCGAGTTGGCTGATTTGAAACAGGAACTAAAATCTGTGGAAGTCGTCATGGATGAAAAAGATCTGGCTGTTTTCGATCCCTTCGTGGGTCAGGTAGCCATGTTTGCCGGCAACTTCGCACCAGAAGGCTGGGCTTTTTGTGATGGTCAGCAATTGGCGATTTCATCCAATACTTCTTTGTTCAGTCTACTGGGTACCACCTACGGAGGGGATGGCCGAACGACCTTCGGTTTACCTAATATGCAAGAACTGTCAAAAGCCAATGGCGTCAAATATATTATTGCTTTGCGAGGAATCTACCCGTCCAGACAATAACTAATTAATTTATATTTTTTAGATATTCTAAAATAATTATAATAATGAAACAATTAAATATTTTATTTTTCAGTCTGTTAATTGTAATGGCGAGTTCCTGTTCCTTATTTGAAGAAGAAAGCTGTCCGGAAAAAGATTGTAACACTGGATCTTTAAATGCAGAAACCTGTGAATGTGATTGTATTGATGGCTTCACCGGGACGAATTGCGAAATAGCTCCTTTATGTGATAGAGATACCTACATTGAAGGGACTTGGACCGTTACAGATTATCTATCCATTATTACCAATGCTGATGGTTCTGAATCTGCCAGATATACAGGGGAATCCGGAACGGCTACCTTCAATGGTGATGGTACAGGTAGTATCAATGCACCTACCACAGGAGGAACTATTAATCAAAATATTACCTATACCACCGGTACGAGATTGGTTAACATTATTTATGCCGGAGAAACCTCCAGGACTTATGCATTCAGTTTTGATGAGTGCAGTGATGATGAGGTAAGGATAACTGCTACTGTGTCCTGGTCTGGTAATCGGACTTTCACAGAGACCTATGCTCTTTCCCGCCAGTAGCAGGCTTTTTACCGAAACTATGGATACCCTCTAAATACATCCGTTGATTTTAGGTTTTGAAAAAATGGGGTAGCATTCAATACACTGTTTTTATCTTAAAATATGGATTACCGGGCTTTGAATTTTTAATTCAAAGTCCGGTTTTTTTGTAATGTAAGCCATTATTCAAATTTGTTTTATGCTCTAAATTGATTATTTGCTTAAGCGAGTGAGTAATTTAAAATACATAATAAATAGCCTGCTTGTTGCTGGTGTCTGGCGGCCGGCTATGCCTGACAGAAAAGACCCTTTTCCCGTCAATTGTCCCACTTGCTATCCCTGACATTCCACTATAAAAACCCAGTCAATAAACCCTACATTTCCATTCCCGTAAAATTTCTCCTAAATTGCGCCGTTTCAAATTTATGAACCTAGAATATTTCATAGCACGCCGGGTAGCTTTTTCAAAAGGCTCCACTTTTTCATCTTTAATCATCAAGATGGCCGTAGCTGCCGTTGCCTTGAGCGTTGCTGTAATGATTATCGCCACATCCCTCGTGTCAGGGTTCAAAAAAGAAATCAGCGAAAAGGTTTTTGGTTTTTGGGGTCATATCCATATCATGCACTTTGATTCCAATCACTCTTTTGAGACCGTTCCCGTAAAAATGGATCAGCCCTTTTACCCGGAGATAAAAGATATCAGCCAAATTGAATACAAAAAGCCCCTTAAATTGATGGGGCGCGTATATGAAGATATTTTATTTGATACAAAGACAGATGCAGGTGTCAGGCATATTCAGGTTTTTGCCAATAAAGCCGGAATTATAAAAAACAAACAACAACTCGAAGGCATCGTCCTGAAGGGGATAGGGATGGATTTTGATTGGAATTTTTTAAAAAAATATATTATAAAAGGAAAACCCCTTTTAATGACCCCGGATTCTACCTCCAGGGAAATCATCATTTCTGCACAAACAGCCAAGCGACTGACTCTTGAACCAGGCGATAGATTTACCGTTCACTTTGTAGAAGGGGGACATCAGGTGATCCGAAAGTTTTCCGTTTGTGGCATTTATCGCACGGGGATAGAAGAATATGATCGAAAATTCGCCTTGGTAGATATTCGTCAAATCCAACGCCTAAACGGGTGGGAGGGAGACGAGGTCAGTGGGTTTGAAGTTTTTCTGGAAGATATAGATGACCTGGATGCATTTGGAGAATACGTATATTATAATGAATTGGGACCTAATCTCTTTTCCAATACTATCAAACAAATTTATCCCAACCTCTTTGGCTGGCTTGACTTGCAGGATCTCAATGAACAAGTCATCTTGCTGCTCATGTGGATCGTGTCTGTCATAAATATGATGACAGCATTGTTAATTTTGATTCTCGAACGCACCAATATGATTGGAACCTTAAAAGCATTAGGTAGTTCTAACTGGTCCGTGCGTAAGATATTTTTGTATTACGCCGGGTACATTATCCTCTTTGGATTACTATTTGGCAATGCCCTTGGTTTATTTATTTGTTGGATTCAAAAGCAATTTGAAATCATCACTCTGCCAGAGGAATCTTACTACGTCTCTGTCGCTCCGGTACACTTTGATTGGGCTACAATTTTTTCTTTAAACTTTTTAACTTTTTTACTAACAATTTTGGTATTGATCCTTCCGTCCCTGTTTGTCACAAAAGTTACGCCTGTAAAAGCTATCCGATTTAAGTAACATTGTTAAAAAACTTGAATTGTTTATAAATTATTTATACTTTTGCAGGGAGAGGCAAGCTGTTATCCACATTTTTCCCCAATTTAAATGTCTAACAGTTTGAAATATTAGCTACTCCAAGGATGAAAACAAGCTGTCACATTACCCAAACAAAGACGCTTGAACAATTGGTTTTTTTCAGTTAATTTAACTGGAAACTACTAGAAACATAAATTGCTAAATCGGAAACCCTATACGTATGTTTAAGCACATCCTTATGCTGCTTTTGGCAGCAACCCTTGTTTTATCCTCTTGTGATACTTCCAAAGAATTCACAAAGGCTCGCCCTGCAACAATCAGCCATGCATCAAATTTTTCTCTTGTCAGTAACATGACCACTCAATTGTCTAAATACCCGGAGCACATTGAATTTTATGAATTTCAATATAACTATGATCTTCAGGGAATGGTTGTCCCTAAAAATGATAGTTATTATGAAGAGCAGGAAAAGTTTGGCATGAATTTGGCTAAAGATAAAGTGACTCCAAGAATGTTAGAACTCAAAAGACGGAGCCGCCAGTTAAAGTACTTACGCGACGTTTTAGATGAGGTAGAAGTCGGTCATGTTTACCCGGAGGGAATTGATATAGGGAATGATTTGTGGGTGGTAAAATTACTGGACGATAAGGAAGAGTTCTATCGAATACAATACTTCCAGATTCCGAAATGGAAAAAATCATAAAAAATCAGAGTGTTTAGTTTTTCATAGTATAGGTTGGAACCCCGTAACTTTACGGGGTTTTTCTTTTTTAGGCTTTTCAGAAGCTGTTTGAATTTGATCTTTTTTAATATTAGATCTCTTTTTGCCTTACGCTTCGGCTATTTTTTTTGTCCATAGCATTTTTGGCTATGCACTCTATGACCCTCGATTAAAACAAAAATACCCTATAATAAGTAACCAGCCACAATAATCTTTAAAATACTTTGAACGATTTTTTAATTTCTTCTTCGTTAAA
>JAHDCK010000305.1 GCA_020629915.1 Saprospiraceae bacterium | reverse complement strand
AAAAAATCGTTCAAAGTATTTTAAAGATTATTGTGGCCGGTTACTTATATAAAAAATGGGTAACAAAAAACAAAAACATAAAAATTCTACATATTTATACATTCCATCCCCTACAACCAATCCAGCTCTTTTAATATATTTTCTCTTTCCCTTCGACTTAACGGAATGTGCATGCTCTCCATGATGATGATAGAATTTTCGAGGTCGATGCTTTTTATTTTTTTTGTATTGACGACAAATTGTCGATGGGTTTGGATAAATTGTTTTTGGTCTAATTTTAAATGAAATTCCTTGAGAGAAATGCGAACCAGGAATTTTTTATCTATTAAATGTATTTGAATATATTTTCCATCTGCTTCTATATAAAAAATATCATTAACATTAATTTTATTTAACTTTTTTTGATGTTTGATGAAAATTTCGTTTTCCCCCGGCACCCAGGTGACTTCATTTTTTTCCTCCAATAGTTTTTCTTTTTCCTTTTTTTCTAATATAAATTCTATACTTCTTTTCAATTGAATATCCGTAAATGGTTTGGTAATCATCCCCTCGGAAGCTATCCGGCTAATGCGTCGAAACGTAGAATCATCGTGATTGGAAGTTATAAACAAGACAGGAATTTCCCATTTTTGAAGGATGATATCCGCTAGCTCAATACCGTCGTATTCTCCTTCTATCCGGACATCCATCAGGATTAGATCGGGTTGTTCTTCATTTAAGTTTTTCAAAGCATCATCTGAATTGTCCACGACTGCAAATACCTCATGCCCCAACTTTTCAATCTGCATTTCCATCTTATCCGAAAACAATTCTTCGTCCTCAACAATCATAATTTTATAAGACTGACTCATATATTATTTTTACTTTTTGGAAAATAAAAACTAAACTCGCTTCCCTGACCTTCCTTGCTTTTGACTTCGATTCCACCTTTGTTTAATTCTAATAACTCTTTTACTAATACTAAACCCAAACCTGTCCCTTTCTCACCAGCCGTTCCTTTCTTGCTTTTAACCTCCAACCCAAAAAGAGCGTTTAGTTTTTTCTCAGACATTCCCGTTCCGGTATCTTTTATGCTTACCCAAATTTTATCTTTTTCCTCCCGGCTGGAAAAGGAAATGGTATCGCCTTTTGAAGTAAACTTTACCGCATTGTTCAGTAAGTTTCTAACGACAGTGGAAGCCGCACTATTATCTGTGTAAGCAAAAGTCTCCTTTGGAACATAGTTTTCGATCACTACTTCCTTGGTAGTCGCCAAAGGAGAAAACAAGGCGATATTCTCTTCAATTACATTTGAAAGCGGCACGTTTTCGGGATGGTATGGAATTGTTCCTTTTTGGAGTAAGGCCCAATTCAAGAGGTTGTCCAATAATCTGGAAAGTCTGTTGGAGGTGTTGTCCACTCGTTGGGTCAGGCGATTTAGTTTTTTTTCATCTCCTTTTTTTAAGTAGAAATCCATCTGCTCTCCTATTCCACCCAAAGCAGCAATCGGGCTACGGATGTCATGGGCGATGATCCCAAAAAATTTATCTTTGGTTTCGTTGAGTTGTTCCAACTCAAGTTTCTGATTTGAAATTTTTCTTTTGGAAGCAGATAGTCTTCTATAAAAATAGGCCCCCAAAACAAATAAAGACATTAATCCAATTAATATACTAAAAAACAATTGATTTTGTTGTTCCAGAACTTTGGACTGAAGTTCTGCTCTTTCTTTTTCATATTGAAAACGGTCCACATCCTGTAAGGCTTGTTCCCTCGCGACCTTGCTTTGGAGTTCGCCAATATTCAGGGAATCGTTTAGAGTTGTGCTGATTCGGGCAAAATCAATCGCCTTCTTATAATCCCCGGCCTGGTAAGCATTATCCGAACGAAGCGACCACACCTCTGCTAAATTCTTCACTTCTTCCCTCTTTTTTGAAAATATAATTTGCAATTGATAGATAGAATCCTTTTGTTGAAAAGATAGATTTTCGCCATTCACATCTACATAATCAGAATATATATTTCGACATTCTGTGAAATATCTTTGATTACAAATGATAAACAGGGAATCATAAAGGGCTTCTACTTTTTCAAATTTTCCTTGTTTAGCATAAATTTTAGCCAAACCAACATCCACCGTTACCGTTGAATTAACTTCATTAATTCCTTCAAAGTACTTCCGGGCATCTAAGAATAGTTTCATAGCGTCATCATAAGCTTCTCGCTTAATTTTTTCCTCTGCTAAAGCCATAGTGGATATGGCTGTATAAAAATCAGGCTCCCCCTCTTGCCCAATGTCATAAGCTCTTTGGATGGATTCATCTGCCCCTTTCATCCCCATCGTTCTCAATAACATAGCATTATCCAAAAAAAGAGAAACTTTAGGGCCTGCATTTTTGGCATCTTTGCTGGACTCGATGGCTGAGCGCATCAGGGAAAGCGCTTCGGAGTATTGCCGCCGATTCATTTCATAAACAGCCCTGTGCCGATAACATTCCATCAACACATCGGGGTAAACATCCGGCTTTTTACTTGCCAATTTTATTATCTCCCTGTGAAGGCGGTTTGCTTTTTCTATAGCACCATTATGAGCTAAACTGCCCTGGACATAAAACCAACTTCTTATTTTAAAATCTTCTGAATCATGTGAGGTAAGAAGAACCTGAGCAGCAGAATCCATTAGAGTTATTCTATCTTCCAGGGGCAGGTTTGTTTTGTAAAAAGACTTCTGAAAGAGATAATTGAAAAGTAATCGGGGTCTGTCTTTAATTGGATTATTTTTGGTGGCCGCCAGCCCCTCTTCAAATACGAGAAGTAAATTATCTATTTCAGCATTTTGACTATGTATAGTGGCCAGCTCTAAAGTCAATTTGACATAATCTCCCAGTTCATTTTGGGCAAGGGCCTCTTTTCTCGCTTGTATAATAGAATCCTTCTTATTCTGTCCAAATAAGGAAAACCCTACTATGAATAGTAGTAAAAAGAGCCCACATTTTTTCATTTCATCTGGTTTAACAGTCAAGATACTGAAATTCTATGTTATCCAAAATTCAATTTACCATTTGCTCCAAAAAGAGAACCGTTTATTCCCCAAAGCCCCACCATTCATACCCATCTTTCCATATCAAAAGGTTTTATCCCGCAATTTTGAGGTATCAATCATTCAATAATCAAACTATTCATTCTTTAAAACCTTTTATAATGAAAAATTCAAATCGCTTTTTAATTGTATCGTTTTGTTTGGCTATCGGCCTTTTCTTTTCAATAGATGCACTCGCACAACGAAATGTAGCCGAGGGCAAACCCGTCAAACAATCTTCTGTTTTTCAAAATGGCAATCCGTCCAACGCAGTGGATGGCAATACAGATGGCAACTGGCGCAATGGTTCAGTGACGCATACACAAAAAGAAATTGGTCCCTGGTGGGAAGTTGATCTGGAAAAAATTTATAATATAAGTGATATTGTTATAACAAACCGGGAAGATTGTTGTCAGGAACGCATCGAAGGTGCAACTATTTTTATCCGCAATACCACTACTGATAAATGGAGAAAAGTTAATGTGGTACAAAATCCATCGTTTTTAGGTTTTGTGGTGAATATGCCGGCACGCTATGTTCGCATCGTCCGCGTAGCTCCTCAACCTGTCATCCTTTCTCTGGCAGAAGTTTCTGTTTTCACAAATGATCTGAAGCCCAAAGAGTTGCTCCCCACTACCATGACTTTTAAAAATGAAGGTGGATACGTAGCTCGATATACACTGATCTATAAAGTGAAAGGTCAACCCGCGAAAACTTTGGAAACAGGTGATGTTCTTCTTGGTCAATCCAAAACTTATGAAATACCTGCTGAAGCCACCGGCATAAGAGTAATGGGAAAAGCTGCTACTGGTCTTATTTGGGAACCTTGGAAAGAAATATTCAACAAAGCTTTTCAAGGGAAAAATTCATGGGGATTCGATGTCATTAAAACGTATGGTACCATCTTTGACCCTAAGCATGCTCATTAATTTAAATATGAATTAATTGCAGCAGATCGTTGTCAATATACAGTTCACACGCAAAAAACAACCCTACCCCAACATTTTTTATTTATAATTTATTATTATATTAAAATCAAAACCAAATGTTACTTAAAAATGTATTGCTAATCGGGTTTGCCATTTTTTCCCTACAGTTTTTTGGAACAAAAGTAGATTTTTCAAATTATAGAATATTTAATTCTACTAAAATGGAAAAACCAGAGGCAACAGAAAAGACAAAAGCAGCAGCCCTCTTTTCCTCTGAAGAGCCTAATAACTTCTTCGCAGATAACGGCGTATGTTGGAGAGAATCTTATGGCAGAGGAGCGGGTACGATTCCAGGGGGATGTCCTCCGGGCTATGAAAATGATGCCGGACTTTGTTATAAAAAATGCAAGACTGGCTATAAAGGTGTAGGTCCGGTTTGCTGGCAAACTTGCCCAAGTGGATACAGAGACGATGGAGCCTATTGCAACAAACCCGGAAACGGAAAAGCCTACGGAAGAGGCGTCGGATTCCCCTGGAAATTTGGAGATGCATTGAATCTGGATGCGGCTATGAAAAGATGTGAAGCTAAACACGGTAGAGGAAATTGTGAAAAATGCCTGGAAATTATATATCCAAAATGCAAGAAAGGGTATCGGGCAGTCGGTTGTAATATTTGTACGTCTGAATGTCCGGATGGGATGCGGGACAACGGCGTATCCTGCCATAAAAACTCCTATGGAAGAGGTGTGGGAACCATCCCTAGGCTTTGCCCCAACGGACAAGAAAATCAGGGCGGACTCTGTTATAAACTTTGTAAAAACGGAATGAAGGGAATTGGCCCGGTATGTTGGGATGTAGATTGTCCGGACAATTTTCCCGTTCAATGTGGTGCAAGTTGTGCCGAAACCAAAAAGGATTGTATTCAATCTGTATTTGACCAGGTAACGACGCCCTTGGAATTAGTAATCACAGTTGCTGAAGTTGCCCTAACCGCGGGTACCGTTACAGCTATAAAAACAGGCGTAAAAACGGCGGCAAAAACCGGGGCAAAAGTAGCAGCCAAAAAAGCAGCCAAAAAAGTAGCGGCAAAAGTTACCAAAGCATCCGCCAAGAAAGCTCTGAAAAAATCAGCTAAAGAATACGGTAAATATCTCTCCGAGGCAGCCGCAACGGAAGCCGCTGAAATGATGGTGGATGCCAGCCTCCAGGCGGCTGTTTACAAGGAAGTACACGGGCTGGATGTAGATTGGGATGACTTAGCTATTATGGACCCGACGGGTATTTCCAATATTGTATTGGCCTATGCCAATCCGCTATGTAGGGATGTGAAAGGACCGGCACGCAAAAAGCCTACTCCAAAACAACCAAAAGGGTTTGACGCCCATGTTCCAGATAAACCAAATATTAAGGATGGTCCGAATCGAGTACCCATTTCCAAATTGAAAGGGAAATATGTGACAATCGATAATGGAAAATATCGGTTCCACTGTGACCATATCCATAGAATAATACCTTTATATGAGGGAAGTCATAGTGGCATGTGGGTCATTGAACCTGTATCGGGTAAGTCAGGTCTTTACACCATAAAAAATAAATGGAAAAATGGCAGAAAAATGAGAATGTTAAAAACCGCAAGAGTACCAGGGAGCAATATGAGAGATGCGTACACACTAGAGTTTGTTTCAAATGAAGATTCGTATTGTCATTTTTATTTTAAAAAGGCGGGTAAAAACGCCTATTTAATCATTAACAAAGGAATAGAAGATAGCGGAAAAGGAGGAATGTTATACAGAACTAACAACGGAAAAATTGGGACGAAACAAGTAACTAATATTGATGGTAATGCCTTTTGGAATATCAATTTAGTGAAATAATAAAATTTTATTT
>JAHDCK010000304.1 GCA_020629915.1 Saprospiraceae bacterium | reverse complement strand
AAATTTCAAACAGCCTGAAAAAATTATATAAGAACAAATTAAATTCTATTTATAATAAAAGTAAAGAAAGTTTACACTCTGATTTTGAAATTGAAAACGAGTTTTTGCATGGAGACAATAAAACTTCTATTATAAAAGAAAACGATATTCAATTTTACGTGGATTGGGAAACCGGACAAAAAACAGGTTTCTTTTTGGATCAAAGAGATAATAGAAAACTCCTGGGATCTTTGTCTAATGAAAAAACGGTTTTAAATACCTTTTGCTACTCCGGCGGATTTTCACTTTACGCCTTAACATCGGGAGCAACTCATGTTGTCTCGGTGGATGCGTCTCAAAAAGCGATGGACTGGGTCGCCGAAAACGATGAGCTGAATCGTCCCTTCTGGGGTCATCACGATCAAATTAAAGATGATGTTTTAAAATATTTTAAAAATACCGATGAAATGTTCGACATTGTCGTTGTCGATCCTCCTGCCTACGCCAAACACATTAAAAAAAGACATAAAGCCGTTCAGGGATACAAGCGATTAAACATAGCTGCTTTTGAAAAGGTAAAACCCGGTGGATTTATGTTTACTTTTTCCTGTTCTCAGGTAGTAGATAGAAATTTATTTTATAATACAATCACTGCTGCCGGGATTGAATCCAATCGTCAAGTCAGGGTCGTCCGACACCTTTCTCAACCTCCTGATCACCCGGTAAATCTCTTTCACCCGGAAGGAGCTTACCTTAAAGGCTTGTTGCTGCAAGTTATCTAAGCCTGTCTTTTTTGCTAAGTGCCTGTTTAAATTTTCATGATTGAGAGAAAGCCTTCAAATTTTATTTTGGAAGAGATGAGCGACCGAACCTGCAAGGTGAAAGTCTCTTTAGACTTTCAGGTAAGCGAACCACTTGTGGACGGGTTAGCTTGCAGTCGGATGCGGGCAATCCGACGAAAAATTTAACGAAGTCCAGAATAAAATTTGAGGCTTGTAGCCGATTAATGGAATTTTAAACACGCTCTAAATATGACAATACGGTTACCGAAAATTATGACCTATCCGGCTTTCGGGTTGTTACATTTGTGCAAACAATTATAAAATATGAAAAATCTAATCCCTGTTTTTATTCTGTCCTTAATTTTTGCTTCTTGCCAAACCCAAGTCAAGCAAGGAGAACAAACTGATAAACAGTCAGTTGAAGAAAACAAAGATTCCCTGAGATTTCCAAAAGAAGTCAATCTAAAAAACCTTAAGCAACTCACTTTCGGTGGTGATAATGCAGAAGCCTATTTTAGTTTTGACGATAAAAATCTCGTTTTCCAGGCGGCTAATGACAAATGGCAAGCTGAATGTGATCAAATTTTCATGATGTCTATTGATGGGTTTTCAGGAGATCGGCCTCCCCTGCTAAGTACCGGAAAAGGGCGAACGACCTGTTCGTATTTTATGCCCGGCAACCAGGAAATTCTTTATGCTTCCACACACCTCGGCGACGATAAATGTCCGCCCTCTCCAAGAACGGTTGACGGAAAATACGTTTGGCCGATTTACGATACTTATGATATTTTCCTCGCTGATTTGAATGGAAAAATCACAAAACAACTCACCAGCAACCCTGGTTATGATGCAGAAGGAACCGTCTCCCCGGATGGAAAAAAGATTGTATTTACGTCTACCCGCTCCGGTGATTTGGAATTGTGGACGATGAATATCGACGGTTCTGATGTCAAGCAAGTCACCAAAGGATTGGGATATGATGGTGGAGCTTTCTTTTCTCCCGATAGCAAAAAACTGGTCTTCCGGGCTTCACGCCCTCAAACGCCTGAGGCACAAAAAATGTATAAAGATTTGCTCAAGCAAGGATTGGTACAGCCTTCTGATATGGAAATTTACACCTGTAATGTCGATGGGTCTGATTTAAAACAAATTACAAAACTGGGTGGTGCGAACTGGGCGCCGTATTATCATCCTTCCGGCAAGAAAATTTTGTTTTCCTCTAATCACCATACTCGCGGAAGACAATTTAATATATTTTCCATTGATATTGATGGAAATAATCTAACTCAAATTACGCATGATAAAACTTTTGATGCGTTTCCCATGTTTTCATTTGACGGTAAAAAACTGGTATTTTCTTCCAATAGAAATAACGGTGGAACCAGAGATACTAATGTCTTTATTGCGGATTGGGTGGAATAATCTGATCCCGGACAAGTTTGCTTGTAATTAAATACAGGGGGTAAAAAAATTAATTAGAATTTTGACTGAAGAAGGTTTATTGAGATTAAATAATTAACCGCTGAAAATGCCTGCTCACACCCCTAGCCCCTAAAGGGCAATGTCATTGACATAAGGATTTTTGAGGGGCAGCGCCCCGTTTCCATTTGTAGATCAGTTATACAAATTATTTTAAGGGGCGTAGCCTCGTCCCCATAAAATCCCCTGTAAAATATGGGGACGAGGCTACGCCCCTTTGGAATTTTTCCAAACCATTTTTCTACAAATGGGGTCGGTGCGCTGCACCTTTTTTGCTTATGTCAATGACATTGCCCTAAAGAGGAATTCCCACCCGCAATCAAAAGGTGGGCAGGGGTTCCCCTTTAGGGGCAAGTTGAGCAAAAAAAGTTCAGCGGTCAAATTCTAAAAACCAATAAGCCTGTGATACAATTACAAAATTATTTCTTACAGAATAAATTAAACTATTAGAATATGAAAAAGATAGTTTTTTCCCTTTTTTTATTTATTACTTCTCTTTCCTTTGGTCAGAAAACAAGTCCGTTAGCTCCGGCTTCGGATTATTCTGACCTCAAACAACACGTCGAAACCCTTGCTTCCGATAAAATGGAAGGTCGGGAAACAGGGACTAAAGGAGAACAAATGGCAGCAGATTATATAATAAAAGAGTTTAAGGAAAACGGTATTTTTTCATATCCTGATAAAAATTATACGCAAGAATTTAATTTTTTATACAAACGTTCTATCGGAAAAAACAACAAACTCAAACTCAATCGCAAAAAGTTAAAGGCGGGTACTGATTATTTTCCTCTGGCCTTTAGTGGGAATGGCAGCATTTCGGGTAAAGCTGTTTATGTAGGTAATGGTCTCGCCGTTTCTCATACACAGGATTATCCTATAACTGATATTTCTATTTTAAAAGATAAAATATTTATTATTGAAACAGGAGCCGGAAAATCTCCGCATCATCAATCTTCAAATCAAACGGCTTTGCTCAAGCGCAAAGTGCAATTGGCCAAGGAAAAAGGAGCCATTGGCATTGTATTTATTAATTCCTCCGAGGAGGAGGATTTAGAACCCAATTACCGACAACGCATTCCGGCAGAGTCTATCCCGATTGTTTTTGTAAAAGGAAAAAAGAATATAGAAAATATTTCTAAAGTAAAACTGAGTACGGAAATGACGGAGGAAAGACGCACCGGGAAAAACGTCGTAGCTTTCATCAATAATAAAGCCAAAAGAACGATTGTACTCGGAGCGCATTACGATCATTTGGGCTACGGCCATGCTCACAATTCGCTCTACCGGGGCGAACCCAAAATTCACAACGGCGCAGATGACAATGCTAGTGGTGTTGCCATTCTTTTAGAAACAGCAGAAGCCCTTTCTAACAAAAAGTTTAATTCATATAACTATTTATTTATTGCATTTTCCGGTGAAGAAATGGGTCTCCTGGGTTCTGAGTATTTTGTAGAAAACGCCTTTATCGAATTAGATAAAATTGAATACATGATCAATATGGATATGGTCGGCAGGATGGAAAATCAAACGCTGCTCATCAACGGAACCGGAACCGGGGAGCAATGGGAAGAAATTCTAAGCAAGAATGAACAACAAATTTCTAATATAAATTACAAATATACAAAGAGCGGTGTAGGCGCCTCTGATCACACTTCTTTTTACAATAGAAAAATTCCGGTACTTTCCTTTTTCTCCGGTGTCCACAGCGATTATCACACCCCGGCAGATGATGCACATCTGATAAATTACCGGGGGATGCACCAAATTAAAAATGTTATTTTAAATATAATTAAAAATAGCTTAAATTACGATTCAATCACCTATCAAAAAACCGGACAAGAGGACAGTCGAAAAGCTCCAAAACTCAAGGTGACACTCGGTGTCGTTCCCGATTATGGATTTGAAGGAAAAGGGATGCGCATCACTGGAGTGAGCGAAGGAAAGCCAGCCATCAAAGCCGGATTGGAAGGTGGAGATGTCATAATAGGTTTAGGCGGGCAAGATATAAACGATATTTATGATTATATGAATATTTTAAGTTTATTTGGCAAGGGAGATAAAGCGGATGTCGTGGTAGAAAGAAATAAGGAACAAAAAACATTTACTTTGGAGTTTTAAAGGAAAGCCATTAACTTGGTTAAAAATTCCGGTTTATGATAGATTGTCAAAAACACTTATTTGAACTCCCTGAATATATTTCCTATATCAACTGCGCCTATATGTCGCCGCTGCTAAAAACAGCCGCCGAAGCAGGACAACGAGCCGTAGCACAAAAACTGCGTCCCTACGAAATTGGTGCCAGCGACTTTTTTGACCCGGTAACCCAGCTGAGAAAGACTTTTGCTCAACTTATACAAGCACCTGATTATCAATCGATTGCCGTAATTCCTTCCGCTTCTTACGGATTGGCAACCGTGGCCCACAATCTCAATTTAAAACCTTCCGATAATTTCGTCGTTCTGGAAGAACAATTTCCAAGTAATGTCTATACCTGGATGAAACTAGCGAATAAAACCGGGGCTGAGATGCGAACAATAAAAGCCCCAAAAGGGAATAATCGCACCCAAAACTGGAATGAAAAAGTGCTGGATGCAATTGACGAAAATACGGCTTTTGTCTCCTTATGTCACTGCCATTGGGCGGATGGAACCTTGTTTGATCTCAAGGCCATACGGGAAAAAACACATAAAAATAATACGCTTTTAATAATCGATGGAACACAATCCGTTGGTGCATTGGATTTTTTCATATCTGAATTTCAGCCGGATGCATTGATCTGCGCGGGGTACAAATGGCTGATGGGCCCCTACTCGACCGGGTTAGCTTATTACGGCCCGGCCTTTGAAAATGGCGATCCGATTGAAGACAATTGGATACATAGATTGAACAGTGAAAACTTTGCCGGGCTGGTCGATTACGAACCAAATTATCAGCCAGGAGCATCAAGGTATTCTGTCGGGGAAGTTAGTAATTTTATGTTGTTGCCTATTCTGCAGGAAGGCTTAAACCAGTTGTTGAAATGGAATCAAACTGATATTCAAAACTACTGCAAACATATAAGTAAAAATACATTAAATCAACTTCTGGAAATGGGTTGTCACCTTGAAAGCGAAGACCAAAGAGCACATCATTTGTTTGGCATTCGGTTATCAGAGGCATTTGACTTGGGAGCGTTAAAAAAGAAATTTTCAGAAAATAACGTATATGTTTCTTTTCGAGGCAATGCCATTCGGTTGTCTCCGCATTTGTATAATACAGAAAAGGATTTTGAAAAATTATTGAATTGCTTTCAGGCAGTTTGGAAAGGAAAAAGTCATTTTATTGGATAAACCCTTCTGCCTTCATTTCTTCTTTCAGTAGGTTAGCTTCTTTGGTTAAAACTATAATTTCTTCTATATTATCAATAGTCATTTGACTTTTTTTCTGATAGATGCTATCCAGTTTTAATTTATATAATCGATATTTATCGTGGCTTATTTCTGGCAGATGCTCCTTCAGTAGTGTGAGTCTATTCTTAAAATCAATTAAACGATCTTGAAATTTATTTATTTTATTATAATAATTATTTAACACACTTGTTTCCTTTTTTCTTCCATAAACGATAGCCCCAAGATGCCTGTAAAGTACAGGATA
>JAHDCK010000303.1 GCA_020629915.1 Saprospiraceae bacterium | reverse complement strand
GACGAAGTTATTTTTTAGATTGGCAAGGCAAAAAACGCAGGCGATGCAGGGCATCCTGCGTTGGCTTGTGCCAGTGGCACAAAGAGTCCTAGCCAAAAAGGCTTTTTAACGCCGCCTAGGTAAAAAATAACAAGTATAGTTGTGTACTTTATTATTTTCTCATCCCTAAATGGGTAAGGCGACCTGGAAAATGGTTCCTTTGGGGGTATTATCCTTGACCAGAATTTCCCCTTTGTGAGCATTGACAATTTCATGGACAATATAAAGCCCCAACCCCGTACCTTTACTTTTGCGGGTGTTTTCATTTCCTATTCTATAGAATTTATCAAATATTTTCTTTTTCTCTTTTTCTGAAATTCCAACGCCGTGATCTTTGACTTCCAGTAAAATATTTTCTGGTTCTGCATAGAGGTTTACTTCAATTTCTTTTTCCTGAGGAGAATATTTTACAGCATTTTCCACCAGGTTCAAAACCACGGAAGTCAAACCCATTTTATCACATTTTATAGATACATCTGCTTCTGGTTGGCGAAGCGTAAAATCCACATCCGGGTATTTTTCGCGGAGTCCATCGAGGATTTCACTCACCAAATCCCGCATATCTACCTCTTCAAATTTAAAATTATTAGAACCTTCAATTCGTGCGGCCAGCAGGATATTATTCACCAGTTGATGCAGGCGATCCACTTCTCCAAGGGCCTTGGTGGAAAATTTATTAATTTGAATTTTTTCCAAATTGCGCTTGACAATGGTTTCGAGGATTAACTTGACCGAGGCCAGCGGAGACTTTAACTCATGGGTTATAGACAGGAGGAAATTTTGTTGCTGCCGGGCAAAAGCCACCTCCCTGCGGAAGCTCTGATTGATGAGCCAGATACCCGCTGTCAAACTCAGCAGAAAAAATAACCCTTCCCCGATAATCATCCGTTTTTGCCGATTGTGTTTGTTTTCCAAACTACGATATTCCGGGTTGCGCTCGAGTTGGGTTTCATCAAAATTGCGTTGCAAACTGAGATTATAAACTAGTTTTTCTTTTTTTGCGATAAAGGCTTCCTCGTTTTTACTATAAAGTAAATATCCCCACCAGGCACATGCCAATAAGACGTAGCCAATGATAAAATAAGTAAATATCCGTTGAGGTGTAAGGGCTTTCATTCCGCAAAGATAATGACCTTTTTTTCCTGTTTATTCACAGTTCTGACAATTTTTTCCATCCCAGTTACCAGAGCGTTTTTTCCCGTTGGCATAAGTGAGTGTGCCTTGTCCCCGGCGTTGACCATTTGCAAATTTTCCTTCGAAGACATTTCCGTTTTTATAATAAAAGATCCCTTTCCCGTGACGCTCGTCATTTCTAAACTGACCTTCATAACGGTTCCCACTGGAAAAATAAAAAATGCCATCGCCTTCTTTTTTTCCATATTTAAAATCTCCTTCATATCGGTTGCCGCTTTTTTTATAAATAAAAATAGCTCTTCCGGTAAATTCACCTGCATCGAAGTCTCCCTCATAAATATTTCCATTTGCAAAGGTATATCGTCCTTTTCCCGTCATTTCACCTGCTATGAAATCTCCTTCAAATCGTTCTCCGTTGTACCATTTAAAAATACCCTTTCCATGTTGTTTGTCATTTTTATAATGTCCGTCAAAAACAGAACCATCTGCAAATTCCATGGTGCCTCTTCCTTCTTTTACATTTTTTTTCCAGTTGCCCCGGTACACATTTCCATTAGCAAAATAAAAAGTCCCCTTACCGTGAAACTGATCTTTTTTGAACTGCCCCTCATAGCGTTCTCCGTTTTTAAATAAGTAAATGCCCTTGCCATCCCGGCAATCGCCTTTTACACATTTTTGGGCATCAGCTGAATAAAATGAAAGGGAGATGAAAACTAAAAGAAGTTTAAATTTCATATTCTTTGGATTTTAGGTGTTGAAATAATTACATTTTTCATATAAAAATAATTCCCGGCATAGAATGTTTCTATCGATGTTTGACAAATTGCTAAAAATGAAAGCGATAGGCAATGAAATTTCAACGGCCTGCCGTTTCTATCACAACAAGATGTTAAGAATTCTCTTTAAAACTTTTGGTTAGAGTTTGTTCCTTAGCGTATGTTTTATTTTTGCTTGAGCAGGTAATCAATTTTAACCGACAATAATTTTGGGGGTTAATTTATCATTCTGGCTCGGTGTTTCTTGTCAGGCGAGACGCCTGACGAAAACCCGGACTAGAATGAATGCCAGACAATAACCGCATTCCTATATCCAGTTTTATTTGACTACTTGCTAAATAAAATTCAAACATATTCTAAACTGTGAGAGGGAATAAAAAAATGAAACTATTAGGATAAATATAAAAATTATTTTGAACGCATCAAAATTTTAATCTTCATATATCAATTCTGTGAAAGTTTTCTTGAGTTGAGCTTCCAGTTGTTCCTTATTCAATTTTATATATAACCTTCCCTCAGATGCAATTGAAATATTCCCGGTTTCCTCGGAGACGACCAGTGCAACGACATCTGTTCCCTCCGTCACCCCAACAGCAGCTCGATGCCTTAGTCCGACGCTTTTAGGGAGATTGGGATTATCCGATACAGGTAGAACGCAACTTGCCGCCTGAATCTTGCCTTCGGATATAATAACAGCACCGTCATGCAGAGGTGTTTCTTTATTAAAAATAGTTTCGAGCAGGGGGGCAGATATTTCGGCATCTACTTTTACACCGGAGTGAGTGAAGGATTCTATATTAGAATTGTTTGTAAAAAGAATGAGTGCTCCGGTCTTGGAACGACTCATTTTCTCAGCAGCTTTCCGTATTTCTACGATATGTTTTTCCTTTTGTTCGGGATCTCCGGCATTTCTTTTAAAAAAAGGTTTTAAAAAATTGAATCGTTGCTTGAGGGTATTCCCACCTAATAAAAGCAAAAACCGCCTTAGTTCCGGCTGGAAAACAATTAAAAGAGCAATGATAAATACACTGCTCAGGGCATTCAGGATTTCGGAAAGCAACACCATATTAAGCGCATTCACAAAACCCCACATGGCATAGATAGTCGCAATTCCAACAAAAATATTAAAGGCCAGACTTCCCCTCAGTAATTTGTAAACCTGATACAATAAATAACCCACGATCAATATGTCCAGAATATCCCAAATTGAAATATCTAAAAAACCTATATTAAAGAGTAGTGTGGAAGTCATAGGGGATTTTAAATATTAAAAAAGACTGGCGCGCTGGCAAGGCATGATAATAGAACAATCATCCAATAGGAGATTACCCCTGTATTGATAAAACTTTCCGGTGGCATAATAGGCCTCAAAGACAATATAATCAAAATCCCTCTTTGGATACAACCCAAACTCATACGTTTTCCATTCTGTATGTGAAATGGCCTCGGATTCGGACAATAACTGATCTCGGCCACATTCTGACCGTCCGCCCCAAATCCTAAAAATCAAGGGGAGATTGTATTCTGCATAAGTCGGAGAACGTGCGAGGTCAAGACTTAAAGAATAGCATTCGCCACCTTTAAGCGGAGAAGGCAATTTTTGGCCAACGCTTTCCCAGGTTCCGTCATCACGGGTAATCAACCCCATATAGGATTCTCCATCTGCAGGCTCCTGATAGACCCCCCAAAATCCGGGTAAAATATCCGGAGTGGTTCCTTTATTACAGGGAATCCAGCCATCGGGAGTGGAAGCATCCTGTGGTTGTCCTTCAAAAGAAGGATTATTCAGGCGAATCTGACCTGAAAGGGAAAAACTCCCTGTTAATATGATTATTAAAATAAAAAACCGCACGGGTTAAGGTTTACAATTAAAACAACTTCAATGATAACTAATATTTGATAAAAACGGGGTTTTATGTAAAATAGTTTACCGCCGGGGATCAAACTGTCAGCTCTTCATAATAGGTTTGAATTTCCAGTAGATTCCAGGATAAACAGGAGGGACAAAGGTAGTTATCCTTTTTATAACGTAAATGGTCAGAATAGATAAAAGTGAAGGATTTATTATCTACCCAGGAGCAGTTTGGGCAACACCTCGAAAATTTTATCTTATTCAAGCCGGAAATCAGGTTTTTATCTGAATTCAAATCTAACTGGCATCCCAGACTGGCTTTGGGTTTTAATTGAAAAATACCACTTCCTTCCGGTTCAGTAAAGGGAACAATGGAAGGCAAAAGCGTGGAGGCAGGAAAAAACATTTGGGGAGTTTCCTCAGGGATAACGGGAAACTCCTCGATGGCTTCCACTTCTTCAATATCTTCCTCCACAGGCAATTCAGCGTTGGGTTGTTCCTGCTTTGGCTCTTCTTCCGCTGGCTCATTAGGTTTTTCAAAGGAGACTTCCGGGATGTCGGTTAGCTTGACATCCGGAACAATATCTTCAGGAGGGGCTACTTCTATTTCTTCCTCCGGAATTTTTACTTTTTCCTTTTCCAGTTCTTTAAAGGTAAAAACGGGTGGTTTGGAGGGTTTTGGTTTTTTATATTCCTCAATTCGGATAGTGCCGGATTTCTTTTTGGGTTTTTTAGTTTGAACTGTGGTAGAATTTTTTTCTTCCGTGGAGGCAATTTCCCCGGAGTAGGGATTTTTTAATTTTCTTTTTTTTCTGTCGGAAACAGGTTTGGACTTTGGTGTGATGTCCACATTGGTTTTATAAGGACGTCTTTTATTAGAATTGGGCTTCTTTCCTGAAAATTTATCCATGATCCATTGGCGGGTTCCCTTATGAAAAAGGTGCACGCCTATCAAGCCAACAACAGGAAAAAAGTACCCCAGCAAGGCATAAACTATTGGATGCCTATCCGTAGAAGCAGCGTACAGAAAACAATATATGGCTACAATGATGGAAAAAACGTCATACATATTTTCAATATAAAAGAAATGAAGCAAAGTTGCAAAAAGTAGCTCCTTTAAAGATACCGCTCCCATACACTTCTTATTATGAGATGAATTATATAATTTTGATGACTTAAGACGCAAAAGTATGGCAAAACAAATCGGGAAAAATCCGGGCAAGCGAACCAGGGCTACTTATACCAGCGTGTTGACCTCCATGACCCTTGGGTTATTTGTGCTAGGTATCTTTGGGCTGTTTTTCCTCTTTGGAAATCGGTTGATAGATTATTATAAAGAAAATATCCCCATCATTGTAGAACTCAATCAGGATATTGAGAAAAACCGGAGAGAGGAAATTCAAAGTCAAATTGAAGAAACCCCATTTGTGAAAACCCAAACAGTTACTTTCCTGTCAAGGGAAAAAGCCTCTGAACTTTTGGCCAATGAACTGGAAACCAACTACGAGGATTTTGGTATAAATAATCCTTTTTATGATATAATTCAATTCAATATTCTTTCGGAATATCTGAATGATGAACGACTCAAAGAAATGAGTGATGAAATGCTTACCTGGGATGGCGTCCATGATGTTTATTTTAAAAAGATTCTGGTGAATAATATTTCATCAAATATGAATAAGTTGTTTTTATTAGGAGCCTTGCTTGTTCTTATCTTTATTGGAATAACTGTTTCCTTAATTTATTCTACCGTAAAACTAGCCATGTATTCCAATCGGTTTATATTAAAAAATATGCAATTAGTAGGAGCCACCTGGGAACATATTCGATTTCCTTACCTGACACGTGCAGCTATCAATGGTTTGATTAGCGGAGGGTTGGCCGTCATAGGTTTACTTGCTATTCAGGGGTTAGTTGCATCCCAGTTACCAGTTCCCGTGGAATTGTCCTGGGGGATGTATGGGATTTTATATATAGGTGTAATTGTGTTGGGTGTTGTGGTCTCAGTCATTAGTACGTATTATAGTGTCAATCGCTTTTTAAAAATGCGGTTGGATGATTTGTATTAAAAATAAAAAAAT
>JAHDCK010000302.1 GCA_020629915.1 Saprospiraceae bacterium | reverse complement strand
CCTTCCCCAAACACCCGCACATAAGTCCGAAAATCCACCTCTGCTTTTCCATACTTTTTCATTTGCCGAAGCACCTGCGTCGTTTTATCCGAGAATCGACCGATTTCCCGACCCCGGTTGGTTTGCACCGGGAGATAATCCACAGCTCCAGTCAGGTAAAAAAGATAATTGCCGGGTTGCTCCTTGCGACGGGTTTCCATCTCGTGCCCCATTAGGTGAAGCAGGATTTTGGCCGTCGTCATTTCTGCTTCCCGCAGCCGACCCTTGCAGCCAGGCAAACTATCATTATAATTGTTTTTTATATCTTTTAAATGCTTGTATATCGTCCCCTGTAAGTCAAATATTTCCCAGAAGGGCTTCACCAATAAGTTGCGATTAGGCAGACCTCCCCCACCCTGCTCTTTTGCTAAAATTGCAGTCATTTTTTTATTATATTTATTTTTTAAACTATATTATACTGTGCGGAAAAGTGAAAGGTGGACAGATTCAGACCGGGATTATGCCCCCGTCAGTTGGGTGTTAAATTGTTCCACCAGCGTTTGTAGTTGTTTCAAAAATTCGGGTTGTTCGATTTCCTTCAGGCGTTTGGAAGTAAACAGTTCGCCCAGAGATTCCTGGTAGTTTTCAGCAGCATTTTCTATCGTAGAAGTATCCCCGTAAACCTCCTGCAACACCTCCGGCGGATAGACTTCCGGCACGTATCGCACAAATTCCTGGAAGGAAGAATTGCAGCGTTGCAAAAATCCATCGTCCTGCACATAGTCCGGAATCGCCCGGCGGATTCGGCGGGATAATTCCGCCCGTTTTTTACGCAATTCTACCACCAATTCGGACAGGTCTTTCTTGCGTTTTGATTTTCTTGAAGAACTCATAACTTCCGTTTAAATATTTAAAAATAGATTTTATCTTGCAGCTTTTGTGAAGTCCTGCCTACTTCATGTATGTCCCTTTGTTCCCGCCCGGGAATCGAACCCGGAGTTAACCATTCAGGAATTTTATATAAAAAAATATCATAGCGATGCCCACACCTCTGCCCATCAAAACATGGCAAAAGTCTCCCAGGCCGAGCCTGAAAACCCAGTGATCATGACCGATCTTTTAAACACAAAAGATCAGCTCATTGATGCCCTGCAAAAGCGAATTGAACACTTGGAAACGGAACTCAGTAAATATACTTCCACCTGATTTTTCCCGTTCTCTTCCACGCAGTTTCTCTCTTTTAAGTTGTTTACAATTTACTATGGGATTGTTTCCTGTTGAAAGATAGCTTTTTGATATATCTGCAAAACTGGGGCGTTTTGGTTGTGGGGAATTATTCAGACATATCCTTTTCTCCTCTTTACATCTGCAAGATAAGACCTTCTTTCTTAATATGCAACTCCTTGTTTCAATTTTTTAATAATTAGTGCAACAATTTGGTAAAAATTGCTCAGTTTTCTCTTTTTTATAGCTCCCGTTTGTTCAATCCAGTCTTTCATGCTCAACACAAAGGTGGGTTCTCCAGTCTGAGTTTTAATGTACTCAAATTTGAGTACATTAAAACCTTGATTGTGAATGTGCTCCCAGGCACCAAGATAACTAATCGTACTTCTGGTTCGAAGCCAGTTAGAGATCAATTGCCCGGTTCGCTCATTAAATTTCCGTGCAATGTCTGTTAATGATATATAATCTTCCGCTTTTTCCTGTAGAATCTGACCTCTGTTCCATCAACGACCAGTAGTGTATTTTTTTTCTTCATTTTCCTACAAAATTCATGCAAATATATATATTTTTATAATAAAATCATAATCACATAAGCCTGTAAATATAGTTTCATATAAGTACATAAGCCTATAAGCCTGTAAAATAGTATAAAATTTAAGTTTTTAACCTAAAACCCGTGTAAACATGAAATAAATCTTTTTATCAAAAAAAATTACTTCAAAGAGACGAGTAATAATCCAGAAAAATCTAATTTTAATTTTGAATTCTAAAATTTTCTTTCCAGTATACTTTTTTCTAAAACGCTCTGCATTCCCATTCAAAAACTAATGAAAACAAGCCTTAATTTAGATTTTAAAGCTTTTTCAGGGCATTTTAGGGCATTCCCTTATCATTTCAGGTTTTAAAATAAAAACACCTTAAAATCAAAGAATTAAAGTTGTATAAGCTTATATTTACAGGCTTATGTATTGATATAAATACAAGCTTATATTTTTATGTGTGCATAACTTTATATACATTTGCAAAAACAAAAATTTATGGTCATTTCATTTATTTCTTATAAAGGTGGGGTAGGGAAGACAACCCTTTCTGAAAATGTTGCTGTTTGTTTGGCAAATGCTAACCGAAAAGTATGTATTGTTGATGCAGATGATTCAAAAAATGCACTAAGCTGGGGAAACCGAAGAGGAAAGGGTTTAGTTCAAATTGATGTGTATGAGGAAAACAATAAAGACGAGATTGCTTTAAAAATTCAGGAGTTGAACAAAAAATATGATGTTGTGATCATAGACAGTCCACCTTCTCAGGTTCCCATCTCTGATATGATAGTTTTGATGAGCAATTTAGTGGTTGTCCCTCTTTTGCCCAAGGGAGAGCAGGAAACAAATACGATCAACCAGTTTGTCCGTAAAATTCGATCTCTGGAAGCTGCCAAAGAGAAAAAAATCCCTGTTTATTTTGTCATCAATGAATATGATGGTCGGACCTCCCTGCATAAAAACTTTGCAGAAACGATGGAAAAAACCTTTGGTAAACGTCTGCTCCCTTCCCGCTTGCACAATCGAGTGGCCTACGCTGAAGTCACACACGAGGGAAAAGGCGTAGCAGAATATTCTGATCCGAAAGCGAAGGCAGAAATTATCAGTTTGGTTAATGATCTAATAAAAATTATCAAAAAAGGATAAACCCGGATATTATGGCAAAGAAAAAACAGGAAATTCAACTGGAAGGTCTGGATGATATTGATTTTAACAAAAAGCCAGATATAAAGGCAGCACAAAGTGTTGTCAAACCAAAACCATCCCGAAAAAAACCCACACCAAAGAAAAAAACAACTCCTCCCCCTCCTTCAAAACCAAGCAGAAGTATTTTTGCACCTGTAAATAAAAAACGAGCCAGTTTTAATATTGACGAAGATTTACATAAAGCATTAAAAGATTACAGTTATTTTGAAGAAATTGACATGGTGACTTATATTTTTGAGCAATTGGTCAAACCAGACCTGAAAAAGAAAGGATATTATCCTCCGAAAAAAAGAAAAAAATAAGCCTATAATCATATAAGCCTGGGCTTATGCTTTTAATAAATCCTGTTTTTATAAAAAAATATTTAACAAAAAAAATCTTAATTCCTTTAGGATCTTTTTTATAATATTTGATCTCTTTTACTTTTAGAAATCCTCTGAATCAGCGTAAAATAAACTATTTCAACTCATAAAGGTGGACACTTTCCGTACTAAAGGTGGATAGATTCCGTACCCTAAAAGGGACACTTTCCGTACTGGAAAGTGGACAGATTCCGTACTAAAGGTGGACAGATTCCGTACTTTTTGACTTATTTCACCTAAAAAGTGGACAGATTCCGTACTAATTCACGTGTTAGCATAATAATATCCTCCAAAACAGCATAATTCTACCCAAAACCATGTGTAAAAACACCTGAAAGGTGGACATAATCCGTACCAAACCCGCCAATATTAAACAAAGACATCCCCTCTGCCCCTAATAGTTATCTGAAAGGTGGACATGATCCGTACCAAAAGTGGTCAAGTTACCAACATTGACCACTTTTAGGTAAAATTGCCTTATCTTTGTACTAATGAAGAAGAAGATATACAATTTGGTGCGCTTTGATGATAAACTTGTTTATCATGGATCTTATTATTTAAGTCCCCGAAGTATAAAAACCATTTGCTATTTGGTTGCCCGTTATGTCAATCCAGAGGAAGACCGGGAATTGCCCACACAACTTTTAGTTCCGGTTAAAGAATTGGCCAACGCCTTATTTGACGGTACAAATACCAAGATGTACAAATCAATTTATCAGGAGATCGACGGGATTTGTAAAGAATTGACCAGCAGTCAAATACGGTTTAATTCTAAAGTAGAAGTAGAAGGTGTAAAATTGAGAGGCTATTTAAACTGGTGTTCCTCTGCAATTCCCGTTCAGGATCAAGATGGGAATGCAGCGATACAACTCAGTTTTGATCCGATGATTGCCCAGTTCTTCCTGGGGCTTTCCCGTTATGTTCGCTTATACCGCCCAGAGCTAAACCGCCTGCAGAGTGGACATTCCATCCGGCTTTTTCAAATGCTGAAAGGCATTCGCAACAAAAAGACATTTGAAAAAATAAGTATAGAAAAATACGAAGTAGAGCAGTTAAAATTTCTGTTGGGTGTGGATGGAAAATATCCGCAGTACAAAGATTTTAATAAACGTATTATAAAACCATCTATAAAAGAAATAAACGAAAAGACAACCATTAAAATTCTGGAAGTAAAACCTATTCGCCAAAACAGGAAAATCCAAAGTCTGGAATTTCACTTTGCAGATAAGAGTGAAAAGCAAACAGTGGATATTTCTAGCGAAAAGGATTATATTCCAAGTCTGGAAGAAACAGATAAACTGACCTGGTCAAAATATAATGCTTACCAACTTCTGGTAGATTTTGGGGTGCGGGAAGGAATTGCCTTTCGCCAATTACTTCCTATGATCAAAGGAGAAGTATTTGATGGATTTGAGGATTATTTTGTAAAATCTGTCTTGAGTCATTTTAGAAAAACATCCAAACAAAAAGATGCCGGTACATTAGTCAATTGGTGGTATCACAAAAAATCTTTTGAATTGTCATCAGAAATGTGGAGTAAAATTCTCGAAAGGGTAGTAGCTCAAAAAAAAGAACTCGAACAAAAAGACCCCGAAGCATTTGTCAATCGGTTAAAGGCCAAAACCATGACCAGACCCGCCTTTCAAAGATGGTATAAAAAACAAGGTAAACTTCATGAGATTTAATAAATATTTTCTCAATTAGAATTTGTAAAAGTCGTATTAAAAAAATATCCCAGCACTTTTATGGCCAAAAATCAGAAAATTGAAGTTCAGGCTTTTTCAGTAGGCGTGACTAATCAAAATGGAGAAGATTATATTTGTATAACAGATATGGCAAAGGCTCGAACAGATGCTTCGCGTGCTGCCGACGTGATCAAAAACTGGATGCGAACCCGAACAACGCTTGAATTTTTGGGTGCATGGGAGATGATTTACAACCCCAATTTTAAAGTGGTCAAATTTGACCACTTTAAATCAGAAGCGGGTTTACCTACCTTTGTCATGAGTCCAAAGCAATGGGTAGGGGAGACGGGCGCCATTGGCATTTTCTCGAAGGCCGGGCGATATGGAGGAACCTATGCCCACCGGGATATTGCCTTTGAGTTTGGAAGTGCCATTAGTGCCCAATTCAAACTTTATTTAATCAAGGAGTTTCAAAGATTAAAGGAAGAAGAAAACGACCGAAATGAACTGGATTGGAATTTGCGCCGTACACTTGCAAAAGTTAATTATACGATACATACAGATGCGATTAAGGAAACCCTGATTCCTCCTGCCTTGTCCAGAAAAGATATGTCTGTCGTTTATGCCTCTGAAGCGGACCTTTTAAATATGGCTTTATTTGGAAAAACCGCTGCCAACTGGCGGCTTGAAAATGCTCACTTAAAAGGCAATATCCGGGATTATGCTACGATGGAACAGTTGGTTGTTTTATCTAATATGCAAAGTTTAAATGCTGTATTGATCCGTCAGGGCTTATCTCAGGAAGAACGACTGAGACAATTAAACTCTATTGCGATTAGTCAGATGCAATCTTTGTTACATAATCAACAACTCAAAAAGCTTAAACAG
>JAHDCK010000301.1 GCA_020629915.1 Saprospiraceae bacterium | reverse complement strand
CGGTAAGCGTTTTTTTTATCTTTTAACTAAAAGTGTATTTCTTATTGAGAAACACCTAAAGCTTGAAGAGTCTGAAGATTCAGGTTACCTACTGGTAATCCTTTTGCATTTTGGAATTTAACCAAAGCTGACTTAGTCTGAGAACCCATAACTCCGTCAATTGGACCTGGATCGAACCCAGCAGCAGCCAATGCAGATTGTACAGAACGAACTTTGCTGGAAGTTGTTCTTTCAGCACAAAGGATTTCAGTCCATCCGGTGTAACCACCTTCACTAAGTAATACTTTCTCAGTAACACTTGTGTACTCAGCAGGAATGTCGATGCTTCTTGTAGAAGCAGGAGCAACCAATACGTTAGTAGTGATAGTTCTGTACTCAGGCTCGATTGGAATTTCTTCTACTCTTGCTGGCTCAGCCAATACACGCTTCTTAACTGTTTTGTATTTTGCAGGAATAACAGTTTCTTCTGTTCTTGCTGGCTCAGACAATACCTGATACTTCTCCGTTCTGTAAACTGCAGGAATTTCTTCCCAACAAGCAACATAACAGTCATCCGGATTGCTGGAAAAACAGTTAGGAGCTTTTTTCTTTCTTACCCACTGCCCACGAGCAGGAGTAACTAATACCTGACGAGATTCAGTTCTGTATTTCGCAGGGTAAGTTTTTAATTTAGTTTCTTCTGGCTTGATCAAAACTTGCTCAGTTACTGTTTCGTAACGTGCAGGAATAGTTTTGTACTTTACACCACCTTCTTTTACCATTACCGTTTCAGTTTTTGTTTCGTACTGAGCAGGTACTTTTTCCAAACGAGTGGAAGCTTCTTTTACTAATTTTTGAACTGATTTGGTATCGTACTGTGCTGGCATTTTACATTTAGCATAGCATTTACCATATTCAGAAGTAGGTGGAAGATCATTAAAAGGAGAACCTTCTCCACCGTAAAGACTAACTCCGCCACTGTGTTGTGCAGTAAGGCTGAAAGAAATTAAGACCAATAATAGGAATGAAAACAATTTAAACATTTTCATAGTGTGACATTAGGTTTTGATGAACAAAAAAAATCTACGCATTAACAAGAGATTTGACGCCTTGTTATATTGGTAGTCACTATTTCGCTGCAAAAATAGGTATATTTTTTATAATCAACGCAATTTTTACAACTATAAAAAAAGAAAGGAGTGGAAGGGGCCTTTTATTTTTATAGAACTATAATTGGAATGCAGTATAGGATTCTGAATGATATAAAAAAACCACCGGAAAATCCCGGTGGCCTACATAAATTCAGAATATATAATAAAACAACGGACGACTGTTTTTTTTAGAAAAAGGTGCGAAGTGCATCCATAAATTCTTTTTTCTTTCCTGCAGATACATTTATGGTAGAGCCATCTTCCATCACAACGTAACCTCCATTGCCCTTGACGTATTTGGAGATGAGGTTAAGGTTGATGGTGCTGGAACGGTGAATGCGTACAAATGCTCCATTGTTTAGGGCATTTTCCATGCTTCTTAGCGTTTTACATACCAGGATAGTACGACCGCCGGTCATTTTCAACTCAGTGTAATTTCCCTGGGCAGAAAGGCTGATGATGTCTTTTACATCCTCAAACTCATAGCCTTCCATAGTCGGCAGGGCTACTTTTTTGCCTCTTTCAAACTGTACCGGTTTTTTGACTTCTTCCTTTTGAACGTACAATGGTGCGATAACCGGAAAATTGGCTTTTGTACTGACGTTTGTTTTAACATTTCTCATAACTCAAGGGTTTTTATTGTTTTGTAATGGTGGAAGAATGTGCTAATAAATTTTGCTTGTTGTTGAGTTCGTGTTTTATTATTAGGAGTTCTTCGCGATTTCTATTGTAATATTACGGGCAATTCTATCCGGCTACAACCCAAAAAACGGCTTTATGTCAGGTTTCTGATTTTCATTTTTTTCCTTATTTTAGAGTATAATTCTATCCTTTTTCGCTTTTTTACATAAAAAAGAGAATTGAAACACTAAAAAACAGGTATGTCCAAAACGCCATCCCGGAAATTATTTCAATTGATCCATGCGCTTTCGAGTTCTGAGAAGCGGTATTTTAAAATATTTGCTAATAAGAGCACTTCGGAAAATGACAATAAATACTTGTTGTTATTTAATGCGATAGAGGAACAAACAGATTATGATGAGGCACAATTAAAGGAGTTATTATATCCGGGAGAACAGATTGAAAGCCGGAAGTTTTCGGAAATGAAAGCCTATCTCTACGATTTGATTTTGAAAAGTCTGCACAGTTATGACGAAAAAAACTTTGTAGAATTTCAACTCAATAATCACCTCAAAAGCATTCAGGTTTTGTTCAAACGTTCCTTGTATGAGGATTGTAAAATGATTTTGCAAAAAGCAAAAAAACTGGCCTTTAAGTATGAGTATTTTCTTCATGTGATGCGTTTATTAAGTTGGGAGAAAAAACTGGCTTATACGGAATCAAATGTAGATTATTTAAATAAAAACCTCGAACGAATCAATCAGGAGGAACGCGATTGCCTGATGAAAATCCAAAATGAATCGAGTTATTGGGAAATGTTTTTTGAATTTCTAATTGCGGGAAAGCGGGATGCTGTTCTCCGTTCCAACGAGCGCATCACCCGCTACAAAAAACTAATTGAACAACCTTTGCTGAGCCAGGAGGATTCTGCCTTGTCGCATCGTTCCCGGATTTTATTTTACAGAATCCATAGCGTAGGGGCGCATGCTACCGGAGAGTGGGATGAATTTTATAAATATAATAAAACATTATTTGATATAATGGGCCAGCGGAAAAATGTCCTGAAGGAAGATCCTTCAGAGTACATTTCGGTGGTGAGTAATTTGATTCTGAGTTGCGGGTTGCTTCGGAAATACAATGAAGTAGGGGATTTTTTGGAGGTTTTAAAGGGGATTCCCACGGTTTCACTGGATGATGAGTTTAAAATTTTTACCCAATATTACCTTAATAAACTTGCCTTTTGTACCGAGTTAGGGGATTTTAAAGAAGGTGTAAAAGCTATTGAAGCCTGTGAGCGGGATAAGAAAAAATTCAAAAGTATAATATTTTTATCCAATTATTATTTTCAATATTCTTACATCTACTTTGGAGTAGGAGATTACGATAATGCTTTGCACTGGATTAATGAATTGCTGAATTTGCCGAAGTCCATTGCGCGGGAGGATTTGCAAAGTGTGGCCCGGCTGCTCAACCTGATGGTTCATTTTGAGATGGGGAATGAGCAATTGCTGGATCACTTGCTGCGATCTATTTACCGGTTTTTAAAGAAAAGAGAAAGATTGTTTCAGGTAGAACGTTCGATGTTGAATTTTTTCAGGGAGAGTCGGAAGTGCGTGACCCGGAAGCAATTTTCAGAACTATGTCAAACCCAAAAGGAGGAAATGAAAAGGCTTGCCCGCAATCCTGCGGAAATGTCATTTTTCCGCTACTTCAATTTTCTGGCCTGGCTGGACAGCAAAATTGAAAACAAGGATTTCGGGCAAGCCATTAAAGATCGGTTGTCCAACAGTGCAGCTTAAGGAAAGGGATTAAAAATCCATTCCGCTGGGATTGTTCAGACGAATTTCAGTTACAGTAAAAAA
Organism: Saprospiraceae bacterium; assembly: GCA_020629915.1. Classification (GTDB taxonomy): domain Bacteria; phylum Bacteroidota; class Bacteroidia; order Chitinophagales; family Saprospiraceae; genus JAHDCK01. The sequence continues at coordinate 2,281 of JAHDCK010000301.1, read as the reverse complement.
ACTGTCTTTGTCATCGTCGTCGTCATTCCCGCCGCCACTTGTGAAAACACCGAACGAACCATCTGGTCTTCTACCACCTTTTACCTGATTACTTTTTTTAGCATCCAGATTCGTGATAAAACTATTGACCTTCAGGTCTTCCAATTGTAGTTTCTTCTTAGCCATAATGTAAATGATTTAAGATGAAGAAATAACCAGTTTAAAAATACCAACTCTTTTAGGGTAACACAATCCCCGTTTTTTAGGAAAGTCAGTTTTCTGATTCGACGAAATGCACAAAAAATCCGACGAAAAAACAGAAAAAAACGAGGAAATTTTTTTGGAGCTTGAATACTCCGGTAAAAAATAGTGCTGGATGTAATCAAGTCGTGACTGCAAATCGCGACTTGGTTGCGAAATAATTCATTGATAACATTCGGCTGGCCGCCATGATTTCAATTTCAGGGCATGATGCTTTCTTCTCTGATTCTTTGCTTAAACCCAAATTAAAAGAACATCACTTAAGCAAGTAATCAATTTCTCGTGATAATGTTTAATAACTTGAGCGATTTTTTGATTGATGCTACGTTGAAAATACTCGCCACCAGGCTATCGCTGTGGCTGTGTTTTTCGCCTTGCCTAAATCAAAAACTCATCTCAACTTATTGGCAACACAAATTTGATTAATTGCTTAAAAAATGATGCTCCAAATAGCCTTAGCGTTTTTCTTTAGTTTGTTTTAGGGTTTCTTCTTAGCGTTCTCATTCTAAAGATAGAAAAAACAAAACACAAGCAAAAATAAATTTTGTGAACTGTATCCGAAAACGGATGAATGGTATAAAATATTGATCGAACGGTTTTACTTCCGACCAAAATCCGCCGGAATCTCTCCCCAGTTTGGCGTGTCCCATTTCATAATGATATTAGAATAAGTATTATTCTTCAACCAGGTTTCTGCCCGTTGTATCAACATAAATAATATTTTATTTTGCGGATTTTGCTTCATGGTCGTATTGGCTCTTTTCTTTCTCACCCAGGCCATGGCCGTCCTCGAGTCCGAATAGACCGGGGTATTCTTACCTGCTTTTTTCAGGAGAGCGAGTACGTGAACCAGTGCCAAAAACTCCCCTACATTATTCGTGCCTCCCACGAAAGGGCCTTGCCTGAAAATCTCCGCTTTGGTTTTTGTGTCCACGCCGCGATATTCCATTTTTCCGGGATTGCCGCTACAAGCTGCATCTACCGAAATGCTGTCCCACACAATTTTTTTCCGCTCTTCTTCGCTGATGGAAGGTTTTTCTTTTTTATCTTTTCCAATGTGTTCCCGTGCGCCTTCGTAGAGTGCTTCTTCGGCGGCTTCCTTCGTTTTGAAGGATTTGTATTTTGCTCCGGGGTATCCGGCAATGGCGAGTTTGCATTCATTCCAGGAGTCAAAGATTCCCGTTTGAGCACCTTCCCATACCACGTAATATTTTTTCTTTGCCAATTTGTTTTTATTTTATATTAGAACATCGCTAACACATCTGCAATGTGAAGCGTTTTTATCGTATAATTTTTTTTATCAATATAACTTTGAATTTGCAACAAACAAGATTGATCCCCGGAGAGGATATACTCTGCTCCGGTGGCGATGGCGTTCTCCACTTTTTGCTCTGCCATAGCGATGGAAATGGGTTCGTATTTGATAGAAAAAGTTCCGCCAAATCCGCAGCAGGTTTCGCAGTCGGGTGCTTCGATGAGTTCCAAGCCTTCGACATTTTCCAGTAATTTTCGGGGTGCGGATTTGATGCCACATTCCCTCAGCGAACCACAACCGTCGTGGTAAGTTGCCTTGGCCTCCAGCTTAGCTCCAAAGTTTGTTTGCCCCAGTTTTTCTACAAGAAATTCAGTTAGTTCAAATATATTTAATTTTATTTCTTTTAGAAATTTTTCCTTGTCTGTTCCCTCGAATAATTTTTTATAATAGTTTTTCACAAAACCGGTACAGGAACCGGAAGGGCAAACAATCACTTCCGCATCTTTAAAATCTCTTAAAAATTTTTCGGCGACGGGTCTTGCCTGATCCCAGTGCCCCGCATTGAAGGCAGGTTGTCCACAGCAGGTTTGATTGGGATTATAAATGACTTCACATCCCGCCTTGCGCAAAACTTTTACCATGTTAACCGCCGTTTGCGGAAACAACTGATCCATAAAGCAAGGCACAAATATGTTTGTTTTCATTTATATGAAATTCAATAGTTTAGCAAAACAGTTTGCTGTTTGTAGTCAAGTCGTGACTGAAAGTCGCGACTTGACAGCGACA